>JAIYDT010000594.1 GCA_027487355.1 Verrucomicrobiaceae bacterium | reverse complement strand
TGGTTGCGCGCCCAGCTGCTGGTCCCGTGCCCGTGGGACGACGCCTGTGCCCGCTTGCGCCTGATCTACGCGAGATGTTAGACCTCAACTTTGAACACCGTTCTGGACAGCATAAATGCTCTGACAAACTATTGTGAAAGTCACAGAGTGCCAATTGCTTGCAGATCACTCTTCTGACATCAACCGAGCCGCTTGGAGGGACTTTCCTGGGCTTTGAAGTGGGCTGGCATCCAGGTAAACCGGGCGGGTGCTTGCGTACCAGAGCCAATGGCGAGGCGGCGAGGCCCTGAACTGGCGGGATTGAGCCTCGCCGGGTTCCTGTGCGATCGGCGGAGTTCGAGCCGGCGATTTCCGTGGCGCTGAAGGATGTGGCGCTGATGTGGAGCGGAGTTTCTGGAGGCGGTTTTTTTCGTCCGCGCTTCAACGCTTTTTCCTGAGCCGCTTTCCGGAGAGCCGGGTGGCGATGAGGTTCGGGCAACGGCCCTTGAGACGGAGTTGCTCGCAGCCAGCCTCGATCTTGAGGGTCTGCCGGACCGGGCGGAAACCCAGACGGCGGGTCACACAATCGTTGAGCAGCTCGATGTGGGTGTCTTCGAACTCCGTGACGCGCCCGCAATCGATGCACACGAGGTGGTTGTGGGCGGGCCTTTCGATGAAGTTCGGATCGTAGGTCTTGTGGTTGTCGCCGAGTTCGATTTCCCGCAGCAAGCCGGCCTCCACCATCAGCAGGAGGGTCCGGTAAACGGTGGCCCGCGAGGCGCTGGCGTCGGTTTTCCGGACGCGGTCGAACAACTCGTCGGCCGTGAAATGCTCGTCCGTGGAAAAGGCGGCACGGACGATGACGTCGCGCTGGCCTGTGCGGCGCAGGCCTTTTTTCCGGATGAAGGTGTCGAGTCGTTCAAGGACTTCGGGGTCCATGGGCGGCAGACTATTCGGAGAACCCACCCATCGCCAAGAACCGATGGAACTTCGGGGTTGGAAAAGCGTCGCGGGCTGATTGAATGCGCCCAATGAGAGTTTTCATGCTAGTGGCCCTTTCGGCGGTGCTTGCCTCCTGCGCGGGAGATTCCAGGAAGCTGGAGGTGAAACAGTTCGTGCTTCGCGATGCCGGTTCGGATTTCAACGAGGACCCGATGATCCGTGGCGAGAAGACGCGGCGGCTTTACGGGGCGGTTGGCGTCAAGGAGCAGGCACAGAGACTTGGCCAGTATTACACGGTGCTCTGGCGGGATGAGTCCGTGGGAGCGCCGGTCGAGGTGGTGTTTGACTACCAGCAGGGCGGCAGCGGCAGCCGGATCAAGCGCTCGGTGCAGAAGTTTCCTGCCACCGCCACCTTCGGAAAGGCGGAGTTCAACGTCATCGGGGACCACTATACCAAGGGCGGCAAGGTGCTCGCATGGAAGGTGAGCCTGCTGCGCGGCGGGCAGGTTCTCGACACGCGGAAGTCCTATTTGTGGCAATGAATCATGGAAATCCCCCGCATGGGCGGTTGACCAGTGGCCAACTTCGCGGTTAACTACGAACGCACCCATCGCCTATTGGCGGACCGCTTCCCGTGACTTCTGAAAACTCCATCCTCGTCGGCAACTTCGACGGGTTCACTTGGATACGATGTGAGGGCAAAGGCTCGTTCCTGACGAGTCCGCCCCTCAAGGACTATGCGGAATCCAGGATCACTTCTGGCGAGCGATGTCTCGTGATCGACCTCGCCGCCTGCACTGGCATGGATTCCACCTTCATGGGAACCCTGGCCGGGCTCTCCACCCGCCTTCAGCCTTCCGAAGGAAAAGTCCAGGTGGCGGGTGTGAACGAACGGAATCGCCGATCCCTTGAGGATCTCGGACTGGATTTCCTTCTCGAAATCGACCCTCAGGATGCGGTCTGGCAACCCAGCATTGATTCGATCAGGCATTCGCTTTCCCTGTCCACGCCCAGTGGCTTGTCCGGCATCAACGACCGGGCGCGCCATGTGCTGGAGGCCCACAAGGTGCTCTCCTCCGCCAATCAGGAGAATGCGAAGAAGTTCGCCGGCGTGGTCAGCCTGCTGGAGGCGGAGGTCGCGGCAAAGCCGGACCTGGATCAATGACCGGGAAGTGAAGGGCGGTTAGGACATCAAGAAAACCGGATGCAAGAGACCGCATTTTTCATCACCCTGGCTGTCCTTGCGTTGGTGGTTTTCCTGATCCTTCGGAAATGGTCGTGGCGCCTGAGACGTCTCAAGTCCCGCCTCAAGTCCTTTGAGATCGAAGAGGAACTGATGTTCGCCTTCCTTCACGACCTCGGCAGCGCGATCGAGAGCGATACCACGGTCAAGGCCCTTTCCCGAATGATCGTCGATGGGATCGACAAGGTGGTCTCCGCGCGCGGGGGGGCGATCTACTACCTCAGCGAGGATGGAAAGCATCTGGTGCCCGCCTACGTCTCCGAGCAATGCCCGCCGCTCATCGGAGTTCCGGTGGAGATCCTCAAACGGGCGGAGCGCGATCCACGGGTTCTGGAAAGCCACGTCCGGCTGGCAAAGGTCCCGGTGGACGAGGGCATCCTCGGCCACTGCCTGTCCCTGCGCGAGTCGCTGCGGGTGCCGGATGTGAAGAATCATGTGGCCTATCGCGATGCCTTCGTGCGCTACGACGGTGACGTGGCGGTCCTGCTCGCTCCGCTGCGGCATGCGGGCAAGGAGCTAGGGGTCCTCGCGGTGGCCCGCCTGCATTCGGACGGCTCGTTCACCGGAAATGATTTCGCGGTGTTCCGAACGGTGGCCGAGCAGTCCGCCTTCGCCATCGGAAATGCCAACATCCACCGTGAGGCGCATGAAAAGCGGGTCTTCGAAAGCGAACTCCGCACCGCCCGGGAGGTGCAGCACATCCTCCTTCCGCAGGCCGAGCCGATCATTTCCGGCTACCGGGTCAGCGGCACCAATCTCCCGGCCCGGATCATCAGCGGTGACTACTACGACTACGTGGATCTCGGGCAGGGGCGCCATGGGATCGCCATCGCGGATGTCTCGGGAAAAGGCGTGGCGGCCGGGCTGCTGATGGCGATGTGCCGCAGCGTGCTGCGCTCCGTGGCTCCGGGCGAACTTTCAGCCTCGAAGGTGCTTGGCATGGTCAACCGCCAGCTGTTTCCCGACATCCGTGAGGACATGTTCATCAGCATGGCCTACCACGTTCTGGAGCCGGGAAGCGGTCGCGTCGTGATGGCCCGCGCCGGACACGATCCCGCCTTGTGGTATCACAAGTCCACCGGCACGGTCGAATTCCTGAAGCCCCCGGGCCTTGCGGTCGGTATCGACGCCGGTGGGGTGTTCGAGCGGGTGACTCGCGATCATGAAATCGTGCTCGAGAGCGGGGATTGCCTGCTGCTTTACACGGATGGAGTGAAGGAGGCCATCGACGGCAAGGAGGAGGAATTCGGCTCCGAGCGACTTTCCCAGGTTTTCCGCGCGGCGGCCGTCTATGGAGCCGAGGAGATTGTGGCGTCGGTCCAGCGGGAGTTGAAACTTTTCACGGGAGAGGCTCCGCAAATGGACGACATCACCTTGGTCGCGATCGAAAAGCGGTGACCCTTCCCATCCATCCACCTCCCATGAACACCGTCGTCCGCTATTTCCTTTATGTCCTCGGAGCCGCCATCCTGGCATCGCTGATCGGGGGTCTTTTCGCCGCGCTGGTCGCGACGATTTCCCCCGAGTTCGTCAAAGGCCTTTTCATGCCCGAAGATGGGGCCTCCCTGACCCGATACGCCGCGGCGGTCGGCGCGATCTGGGGGATCTTCATCGGAACCGGTGTGATGGGATTCTGTCTCGGGTTGGTCACCCTCGTTCAGATCGCCAGATTTTTCACCAAGCGGAAACCCGATGGTGAGCCCCCGGCCGTCTGACCGGGTGACGTCAATCGAGTTGTGCGCCGTCCGCTCCCTCAACTTTCAACTCGGGAGCGCTTTTCAGGACTGCCCGGAGAGGCGGTGGTTCATGGAGATCGAGGAACGCAGGCTGCGCATGATCCCCACCAGGGAATCATGTCCTTTGGCCGCATCCGCGCAGGCCGGGTTGCGACCACGGTTGCGGCTGACGTGACGACCGATTTCTGAATAGAGCTGGCTGATCTGGGTCTCGATCAGACCGAGTTCCGCCCGGTGGCCGGAGATTTCGCGGTTGGCCTCACCGATGATCTGGAAGGCTTCCGAGGCCTGATCGCGCCGTTCCTGGCGGATCTCGGACAGCTTCTTGTCGAGTTCGTCCAACTCGGCATCGCCGTCCTCCAGTTCCTTGGCGACTGCGGCGCGTTGAACCTTGAGTTCGCTGAATCGGCCCTTGAATTCTTCGAGCTTCTCCCGGACTCCGACCAGGTCGGGGTGATCCTCAGAGGTTTCCTTTCCAAGGACCTCCAGCTTCATCTTCATGCCCTCGTAGGCCCTTCTGACCTCGCGGGCTCTCAAGACGACCTCGTCCCGCTGCCGCGCCAGGGCCTCGAGCTTCGCCATGATCTGCCCGCGTTCGGCCATGAGGTCCAGGTGCGGTTCCGGCTTCGAGTTGAGAAGCAAGGCCCGCTCCTGGTGGGCGGTTTCAAGCCTCTGATTGCACAATTCCACCTTGGCCCGGATTTCGTCACGTTCCTTCACCAGGCGCCGGAGGTTCCAGTACTCCACCGACAGTTCCTCGATGTGCTCAACGCGCTCCCAGATCGCAGAGCCGAGCACCGTCTCCGCGTCGCGCAGAAGGTGCATCTCGTTTGCGGCGTCTGACATGCGCCTGTTCTTTCGGTGCATGCCGAAAGCTTGCGCAACACGGGCGATGAGGAACTTGGTGGGGGTCATGGCAAAATTCAGCGGGCGATGGTCGCACGAAGACTGGCGATCACATTGAAATCTTCAAGCGTTGTTGTGTTACCGGAAACGTCACCGGTGACCACGAGTTCCTTCAGCAGGCGACGCATGATCTTGCCGGAGCGGGTTTTCGGCAGTCCGGGGGCGAAATGGAGGTCGTCGGGCTTGGCAATCGCGCCGATCAGCTTGCCGACGTGGTTGCGGAGTTCGGTGCGCAGCTCCTCGGTGCCCTCGAAATTCTCCTTCAGGGTGACGAAGGCGACCACGGCCTGGCCTTTCATGTCGTCCGGGCGGCCGACCACTGCGGCTTCCGCGACCGCGGGATGGGCGACGAGAGCGCTTTCGATTTCCGCCGTGCCGAGTCGGTGTCCGGAAACGTTGAGCACGTCATCGAGGCGGCCGATGATCCAGAAATTGCCATCCTTGTCGCGTCGTGCGCCATCGCCAGCGGTGTAGAAGCCCTCGTAATCGGACCAGTAGGTCTTTTTGTAGCGAGCCTTGTCGCCGTAAATCGTGCGGGTCATCGCCGGCCAGGGCTTGCGGATGACCAGTCGGCCGTCCTCACCGGCTTTGCACTCGTTGCCGGCATCATCGAGGATGGCGGCATCCACACCGAAGAACGGCAGGGTCGCGGTGCCGGGCTTGCAGGGGGTGGCTCCGGGGATCGGCGTGATCATGATCGATCCGGTCTCGGTCTGCCACCAGGTATCGACAATCGGGCAACGCGAGCCGCCGATCTGCTTGTAATACCAGTTCCAGGCTTCCGGGTTGATCGGCTCGCCCACTGAACCGAGCAGGCGCAGTGAGGAAAGATCGTGTTTCTCTGGAAACGCATCGCCGGCCTTGATGAAGGCGCGGATGGCGGTGGGGGCGGTGTAGAAGATCGTGACGCCGTAGTCCTCGATCATTTTCCAGAAGCGACCGAAGTCCGGCTGGTTCGGTGCGCCTTCATACATCACCTGGGTCACGCCGTTGGCGAGGGGACCATAGACGATGTAGGAATGCCCGGTGATCCAGCCGACGTCGGCGGTGCACCAGTAAACGTCCTCTTCCTGCATGTCGAAGACGTACTTGCAGGTCGAGTAGGTGCCGGTGAGGTAGCCGCCTGAGGTGTGGAGAATGCCCTTGGGTTTTCCAGTGGAGCCGGATGTGTAGAGGACGAAAAGGGGATGTTCGGAGTCGAAGGCCTTGGCCTTGTGCTTCGAGGAAACGGTGGCCTCCTCGTCGTGCCACCAGACATCGCGTCCGGCGGTCATGGAAATCTCGTTCGCCGTGCGCTTCAGCACGATCACACGCTGCACTGACGGGCATTTCAAAAGTGCCTCGTCGACGGCGGGCTTGAGCGCGACGACCTTTCCGCGACGCCAGCCGCCATCGGCGGTGATCACGGCCACCGCGCCGGAATCCTCAAGACGATCGACGATCGCCTCCGAAGCGAATCCGCCGAAGACCACCGAATGCACCGCGCCGATGCGGGCGCAGGCGAGCATGGCCACGGCGGCCTCCGGAACCATCGGCATGTAGATCAGCACGCGGTCGTTGGCCTTGATGCCGTTCTTTTCGAGGACATTGGCGAAACGGCTGACGTCCTTCTGAAGCTGGCCGAAAGTGATGACCCGCTTGTCGCCTGGCTCGCCTTCCCAAATGATCGCGGCCTTGTTCTTGCGCGGCCCTTCGGCGTGACGATCCACGCAGTTTTCACAGACGTTGAGCTTTCCACCGACGAACCACTCGGCGAAGGGGGCCTTCCAGTTGAGGACCTTTTTCCAAGGCTTGCGCCAGACCAGTTCCTTTGCCTCGCGGGCCCAGAAGGTGGCGGGCTTGTCGATCGACTCCTGGTAGAGCTTCTTGTATTCCTTCATCGACCCGATCCGGGCCTTGGACGAGAATTCCTTGGACGGCTTGATCGCCGCTTCCTCAGCAGATTTTTTGGGTTTCTTGCTCATCGATTCAAAAAAGGTTCTCCGAACGGCAAGTGCCTTCCCGGATGAGGGCAGATGCTAGAAACCATGACGGCCAAGGACAAGCCACTTGCCTGCCAAATTCCACTTTTTCTTCAGCAGCTCCCGGCCCGGGGATTTTCCGACCTGGCGACTTCCGCCGAGGGCCACGCCTGCGAGTCAGGATGAGCCAGTGCGACGGGTTCGTGACCCGTGTCCTTGTTTCGGAAAATCATCGCGATGTGCTTTCCGAGAGCTTCGCAGGAGGAGTTTTGAGGGTTGCGAAAAACATATGAAATTATTTTCGGGAACCTGAAAGGGCATCATAGGCCAAGCGTAAGGCACCGCGAGGATACACACGTGAAAACACTACTCGCCCCCTTGAGGGCACTGTTGGGAAAAGCCGGCCACTTGGCCGGCTTCGTCGTTGGGAATGTAAACTGGTCGGCACCACCGTGGCTGCGGTGGGTCGGCGGACGGGCCCGGGCATTCGGGCGACATGTTGCATCCCATCCGAAAGGTTGGGGGCTGACCGTGATGACGATTGCGGCAATCACAGGAGGTGGGATTTACAGCTGGAACTGGTGGGAGGCGCACAAGCCGCGGGTGGTGGTCTATCAACCCGTCCAGAAGGTGGCGGTGACATGGAAGGTGCCGGTCGCGCGTCAAAGGCCGGAGACGGATCGTTCTCCCGAGCCGCTCATCATTGCATTCTCCCTGCCGGTCGCCCCGCTCGAAAAGGTCGGCAAGGAACCGGGCAGCGGAGTGGTGATGACTCCGGCGGTGGAGGGCAAGTGGCGCTGGAACGACAGCCGCACGCTGGTGTTCACCCCGAAGGAAATCCATTGGGTGCCTTCGTCAAGATACACGGTGTCGCTCGGCTCCGGGGAGATCGCCCCGCTGCTGGAAGTCGATCATTCGAAGATTGAGTTCACCACCGCACCGTTGGTGGCACAGTTGAGGGATTTCAACTTCTACACCAACCCGCAGGACCCGGACGTGCACCAGGTGGTCGGCGAGTTGCGATTGAACTATCCGGCCACGCTTGAGGAAGTGACCCGGCAGGCGCGGTTGGAGGTGATCGGCGGAACGGCCTTGTTTTCTCCAGCTCCGGAAGGGACGCCAGCCTTGACGGTCACCCAAGGAGATGGTCCGCAGCAGTTTTTCCTGCGCAGCCGGAACCTGGTGATCCCGCCAAAGGAGGACTTTGTGAAACTGCGTGTACTGGCGGGGCTGAAGTCGTCGCGAGGCGGTGAGCCCACGGCGTCGGACGCGGAAATCAAGACACGGGTGCCGGACAAGTTTTCCGGATTCTCCCTGTCAGGAGTGGAGACCCAGATCATCCGGACGGAAGAGGGTGAGCCGCAACAGTTCCTCTTTGTAGACTCAAGCGTGGCGCTGGAAAGTGCGGAGGTGGCCTCGCGGATCCAGGCATGGTGGCGCGAGGATTGGTCCAACGGCGACAAGACCAAGCTGGAGTCGGAGATTGCGGCGGCATCCCCGGTGAAGCTCATCGCGGTCGAAGGAGAGGAGCCGGTGACCAAGCGGCATGCGTTTCGTTTCATCGAGCCTCGTCCGGGAACCTTGCTGGTGCGGGTCGCCGCCGGGGTGAAGGCTCCGGGTGGTTTCGAACTCGGCGAGCCGTATCAGACGACAGCGGAGGTGCCTGAGTTTCCGAAGGAGGTGAAGATCCTTGGAAAAGGAAACATCCTGGCACTCGGCGGGGCGCGGAAGTTGATGGTTCAGTCGAGGAAGGTGGACCACCTGCGGTTTACGGTGGGCCGGGTGCCGGTGTCGCAGATCCAGCATCTGGTGACGCAGAACGATTACGGCGATTTCACCTCGCCGGAAATGAACTCGTCCTTTCCCGAGGCAAGCCTGGTTCAGCGCTGGCGGAAAATCGTGCCGATCCCCCGGGAGAACGACTGGCAGTCGGCCCGGACGGAGTTTGATTTCAATGAAGCTCCTGGGGTGTCTTCACCCGAGGTTCTAACAGGCGGGCACGGGATTTTCTTCGTGAAGGCGGAGTCGGTGAGAAAGCTGACGCCTGTCGAGCCGGATAAGACGGTCTTCGGTCGCATCGAGGATCCGGATGCCGGTCGCGACGACAACGAATCAGCTTACGAGGAGGAAGTGAGCAGTCGCGACGTGGTGGACGGCTGGGCCGTGGACCAGGAGAACGAAGCGCGCGATGGGGACGGCGGCTCGACGACGAACGGGCGCTTCGTGATGGTCACCGATCTCGGACTGATTTCGAAGGCCGGAGCCGACGGTGGTCGCGATGTGTTCGTGATGTCGCTTTCCACCGGGCAGCCTGTGGCCGGAGTGACGCTGAAGGCGCTGGCGCGGAATGGCACGGTGCTGAAGGAATCCGTCACGGGTGCGGATGGTCGGGCGGCGCTGCCGGACCTTTCGGGCTTCATCGACGAGCGCAAGCCGGTCGCACTGCTGGCGGTGAAGGACGACGACGTGACCTTCCTGCCGCTGCGTGAAAGGCAGTTGCCGGCGATGGATTTCTCCCGCTTCGACACCGAGGGCGTGATGTCCTCGCGGCAGAAGGCGGTGGAAGGCTTCGTGTTCACCGAGCGAGGAATTTACCGACCGGGCGATCCCGTGGAGGTAGGGGTGATCGTGCGTCGTCGGGATTGGAAGCCGGTGCTGGAAGGTCTGCCGGTGAAGGTGTCGCTGACGGATTCACAGGGGCGTCTTGCAGGCTCGCAGCAGATGGCACTGCCGTATGACGGATTTTTCGAAGTGAAGCTGCCGCTGACCGAGGGCGCGGTGCTCGGTCAGTATCAGGTCACGGCGGACGTGTTGAACAGCGATGGGAATGCGCTGTTCCGGCTCGGCCGTAGCAGCCTGCGGGTGGAGGAATTCCAGCCGGACCGGATGAAGGTCGGCACGGTGATCGAGCCCGCCCCGGCGGCAGGCTGGATGTCGCCCCAGGCGGCGGTGGGCAAGGTGACGGTTCAGTCCTTGTTCGGCGAGGCAGCCTCCGAGCGCAGGGTCACGATGCACCTCGAGTATTCTCCAGCGGACTTCGAGTTCCCGGGTTGGGAGGATTTCACCTTCCACGATCCGGCCGCGAAGGCATCCTCGGCGCAGGCTGGGAAAGAGTCGGACCTGGGTGAGACCAAGACGGATGAACACGGCGTGGCGGAATTCAAGTTGCCGCTGGAGACGGTGAAGGACGCGTCCTATCGCATGGCGGTGCTGACCGAGGCCTTCGAGCGCGAAGGCGGACGCAGCGTGCGCCATGCCTTGACCCAGATGGTTTCCCCGCTGGAGCAGGTGGTGGGCTGGCAGGCGGATGGCGAGATGGATTACATCGGCAAGGACACGGCGCGGACGCTGAAGTTCGTGGCACTCGACCGTTCGCTGAAGACCGTCCCGATGAGCGGGCTGCGGAAGCGACTGGTGGAGTTCCGCCAGGTGTCGGTGCTGACGAAGCAGAACAACGGTAACTACGCCTTTGTCTCGACCGAGCGCGAAAAGATCGTGGCCGAAGAGGATCTGTCGTGGCCGGCAGAGGGCTTCGACCTCGCGCTGACCACTGGGAACGTAGGCTCTTTCCGGCTCGAAATCGTGGCGGCGGACAAGCGCGTGCTGGCCCTGGTGCCCTATCGCGTGGCGGGAAAAGGAGATCGCAACCGTTCACTCGACAGCGAAGCTGAGCTGGAACTCGTCCTGGGAAATGGCACCGCCGAGCCCGGCGAGGAGATCGAGATTCATCTCAGCGCGCCTTATGCGGGATCTGGACTGGTGACCTTCGAGCGCGACCGGGTGCTCGCCCACCAGTGGTTCCGCGCCGAGACGAATGAGACAACCGTGAAAATGCGGGTGCCGGAAGGCCTGAGCGGGACGGTTTATGTCAATGTGGCCTTCGTGCGTTCTCCCTCTTCGCCGGAGGTGTTCCGCAGCCCGCTGAGCTACGCGGCCGAGCCGCTCGACATCGCGCCAAGGCGGCATGAGCTGGCGGTCACGTTGGAAACTCCGACCGTGATCCGGCCAGGCACCGAGGCCCAGATCACCTACTCCAGCAAGCAGCCCTCGCGAATGGTGATCTATGCGGTGGATGAAGGCATCCATCAGATCACGAACTACAAGCTGCCGAAGCCGCTGAAGTATTTCTCACGCAAGCAGGCGCTGGAAGTGACGACCTTGCAGTGGCTTGATCTCTTGCTGCCGGAATATCAGTTCCTGAAAGCGGCTCCAGCCTTCGGGGGCGACGAGGACTCGGCCCTGTCGATGCACGTCAATCCCTTCCGCCGACGCCAGGAGGCACCGGTGGTGTTCTGGTCGGGGATCGTGGCGGCCGGACCTGACAAGAAGGTGGTGAAGTGGCAGGTTCCGGACTATTTCAACGGCAATCTGCGCGTGATGGCGGTGGCGGTTCGGGAGGACGGCATCGGCGTGGCGGAGACGTCTTCGTTGGTGAAAGCGCCCATCATCCTCGTGCCGAACGCGCCCTTGTTCGTCGCGCCGGGAGATGAGTTCGAGGCCTCGATCGCGGTGACGAACAACCTCCAACAGCCGGGCATCGTGCCGATCCGGGTGCAGGCGGTGCCGAGCTCCGGGCTGGAAGTGATCGGCGCGGCAGACGCGCAGGTGGACCTCGAGCAAGGCAAGGAAGGCATGGTGCGCTACCGCTTCCGGGCGAAAAATGAGCTGGGTGGGGCCGAGCTGAATTTCACAGCCAGCGGTGGCAGCGAGGTGGTGAAACGATCTACTACAATGAGCGTACGTCCGGCCTCGCATCACCTGACGAAGGTGGTGTCGGGATGGTTCCGCACGGGCAGCTACGACGTGAAGACGACCCGCAACCTTTACCCGCAACTGCGCCGAGCGGAGCTGACCGGAAGCGTGCTGCCGCTGGGCCTGGCGCGCGGGCTGGAGGCGTATGTGAGCGAGTACCCGCACGGCTGCAGCGAGCAGATCACCAGCCGGGCGATGGTGAAGTTGTTGGTTTCCACGGAGGCGGACTTCGGCCTTTCACCCGCGTTGGCGGCCGAGCATGTGCGTGGGGCGATCGCGCAACTGGCGAACCGCCAGCAGTCGGACGGTGGCTTCGGCTACTGGTATTCCGGCGCGCCGCGGGCCTTCGAGTTCCATTCACTCTATGTGCTGCATTTCCTGACCGAGGCGAAATCGCTGGGACATGCCGTGCCGGAGCAGATGATGAAGTCGGCGCTGAACTACGCGGCCGTCACCGCACGGGCGAACTTCGGCGACCTGCGTCAGGCAGACCTCCAGGCATACGCGATCTACCTGATGGCGCGCAATGGCCAGAATCCCACGCCGCAGTTGCTCAATTTGCGCGACACGCTGACCAAGCAACAGGCAGGAAGCTGGGAGGGCACCAGCACGGCGGCATGGCTGGCCGGGACCTATCGGCTGCTGAAGCAGGACAAGGAGGCGAAGAAGCTGATGGATGCCTGCGTGGAGGCCCGGAAAAAGGCCGTGCCCGTCGCCGCAGACGCGTGGAACTGGTACGACCGGACTTCCGAAGCAGAGGCGCTGAAGATCTTCTACGTCCGCTGCCGGGAGTTTCCGGAGCAGTCGAAGGACTTCGGTTACGACGACCTGAAGCCGATCATGGAGCCCCTGGAAAAGGAAAACTTCACCACGCTCACGGCCTCGTTCATGACCCTGGCGCTGAAGTCCTACAGCGACGCGGCGGCGAAGACCGGGGTCGAACTGACCCTGGTGACGAAAACAGGCTCGGGTCCGGAAAAGGTGCTGGCCGGACCGGCGAAGGGGATTGTGAAAGCGGCCTTTCCGCCAGGCACGACCTCGCTCGGCTTCCGACGTCAACAAAAGGGCTCGGGCGATATCGGCGCCTTTTTTCAGATGCTGGAGCAGGGTTACGATCAAGTCAGTCCAGCGGCCCAGTCGAGCGGACTCGCTGTCTTTCGCGAAATCACCCCGGTGGACAAAACCAAGCCTCTGCGGCCTGGTGATGCCGTGGACGTGAAACTGAGGGTGCGGAATCTGGCGGCGCGCGATGTGCGGAACATCGCGGTGGTGGATCTGCTGCCGGCGGGATTCGAAGTCGTGGCCGGAGCGCTCAAATCGGGCGCGGGAACGGTGGCGGGCACGGATTTCGCAGAACTTCGCGAGGACCGCAGTCTGTTTTATCTCAACCTGCGCGGCAATGGCGAGTGGTCGGTGCATTATCAAATGAAGGCGGTGTGTCCGGGGGCCTTCGTGGTGCCGCCGGCGATGGCGGAAGACATGTATGATCGCGGGCGTCATGGCACATCGCAGCCGGGACGCATCGAGGTGAAATCCTCATCCTGAGAGCCGTGCGCGTCTGGATGACCTATCTGAAGCGCTGGAGGCGGCGGGTCGTGAGATCGGTCGTCCTCCTGGCGCTGACGGCGGGAGTGGGCTGGTGCCTGCTGCCGAAGCCCGAGCTTTATCCGGAGGGAATGAGCTGGTCGCGCGTCGTGCGGGATCGGCATGGCGAGGTCCTGCATGTTTCCGGAACGGCCGACGGACGTTACCGCTTGAAGACCGCGCTGGAAAACATCAGTCCGGCAATGGTGCGGGCGACGATGGAGAAGGAGGACCGCTGGTTCCGCTGGCATCCGGGGGTGAATCCGGTGGCACTTGTGCGTGCCGCCTGGGGCGTGATGACTGGCCGACCGGCGGGCGGGGCTTCAACGCTGAGCATGCAGGTGGCGCGGATGCGTTGGAAACTGGAGACACGAGGTGTGGGCGGAAAGCTGGTGCAGATGGTGCGGGCGGTCCAACTGGAACGGCATTACTCGAAGGATCAGATCCTGGAGGCCTATTTCAATCTCGCGCCGTATGGAGGAAATGTCGAAGGCGTGGGCGCGGCGGCCTTGTTGTGGTGCGGCAAGGACGCGGCGGGCTTGAGCGAGCGAGAGGCCTTTGCGCTGGGAGTTATCCCGCAAAGTCCGGCGACGCGACATCCCGGGCGACCAGCGGACCAGGCACGGATCGCGGCGGCGCAGGCTCGCTTGCTGGCGGGGATGTCGGCGGACGAGGCGCTGCGGAGCGATCCGCTGGCGGC
>JAIYDT010000367.1 GCA_027487355.1 Verrucomicrobiaceae bacterium | reverse complement strand
TTCTACACTGCCATCGACAAGCACGAACCCGACATGATCTGGGGAAGCGGCGTGATGTTTTCCGCCCTCGTGGGCGGATCGCGTCACGACCCGCGCTACCGACCGGTGATGCGGAAATTCTTCGAGGCCATGAACGGCTACTGGGACGACAAGGCCCGCGTCCCGGGATACGAGCCCGCGCCCACCGCTGGCAATGGTCACGACAAGTATTACGACGACAATGCCTGGATGGTGCTGACCTTCATGGAGGCCTATCAACTCACCCGCGAGCCCCGTTATTCGAAGCGCGCCGAGGAAACCCTGAACTTCGTCCTCAGCGGCCACGATCAGGAAGGCGGCGGTGGCGTCTGGTGGCATGAGTTGCACCGCGATGGCACCAAGAACACCTGTGTCAACGGCCCGGCAGCGGTCGGTTGTTTCGAGGTCGCAGGCTTCCTCGATGGGAAATCCTCTGCCGGGCTGATCGAGCAGGGCACCTCCATCGTCGAGTGGACCGTGAAGAATCTCCAGGCTCCCAATGGCCTCTTCAGCGACTCCAAGAACATCGCCACCGGCGCTGTCAACCGGGACCAGCTCACCTACAATGCGGCCCTCATGCTGCGGGCCTTCCTCGGGCTGTATCATCACACCGGAAAGCCCGAGTATCTCGCCGAGGCGAAGCGCATCGGCAAGGCGGCGGAAGGCCTGCTCGACAGCCGGAACGGGGCCTATCGCGATGCCGTGAAATGGTCCCACCTCATGACCGAGGCTGACCTCCAGCTCCATCGCGTGACGAAGGAGGACTACCTTCTCCAGCGCGCGATAAAGAACGGCGAGGCTCACTACGCCGCCTGGAAAGCCGAGCCCCCGAAGGACCTCCTTGCCAATGCCTCCATCGCCCGCGAACTCTGGCTCCTCGCCGATGCCGAGACCAAGGTCGGCCAGGACTTCTGGTCAGCGGTGGATGGGGTGAGGAAGTGAGTGAATGCGGGCTCGTGTCTGAATAAATCCCGCAATCATTGCCGAAGCGGAGGCACACAGGAACGGGGCAAGGTTTTCAATCCCTTGAAAGTGGGCCGATGAGAACAGGTTCAATCCTCGCTGGTAAAATAAGACAGAGGCTACGGTTGAAACCAATCCCACCGAGCCCATCAACCACCCCCAATCTTGAGGCCTGAATTTGAACAGGCACCGGCAGGCTCCGATCATTGCTCCCGCCGCGACGGCAAGCTGTAGGAAATACAAGAGCGCCGAAAACCTCCCTCCTGGCTGTAAACCCCAACATCCGAATCCATGAATCAGATGATTCATCGCGAGAGCGATCAAAATGAAGCTGCTGGTGCGAATGGCCCACATGGGTTCTGGCTTTGGATGTTGAGAGAGATGAAGGTCTTTTTACGACTCCCGCTCCTCCAGTTCGCTGGCTCTGAGCAGGCGTTCGGATCTCATCACATAGACGATGAAGATGGAATCCCCGTGAAAAGGGTTGGTCCTCGCGAAATCACATTTTTGTTGAATTCATTTTGCCAAACTGTGCTGGGATATCGATAGCCGTAGTTGTAGGCACAACGGAATCGAGGAATTCCGCGGGGAAGAGGAAATTCGAGTCGCAGTCGCGGATGGTCCGGGTGACCAGGTGGTCGCGGTGGCGGATGCCCCAGATCGAAGAGCGTGGGAAGCTGACGAGATGGGGAAGGACAGACATTCTTTTACCGTTGGGTTCTCCTATCTCATCCCCGTCAAACGCTCAAGGCTATTGGTGGCTGGCTGTGTGTTCAGCGAGACCCGAAGCCCAGCGGAAAGGATTCCCTGAGGGATAGCTGCCGGTCTGAATGGGGAAGTCCGGTGCCGGGTGAGGGGATCGGCAGGAAGAGCATTTTCCGCAAGTCTCTGAATGCGTTGGACATTCAGCAAAAGGATCGGTCTTTTCGGCGGAAGGATCGGTCGTTCAGGGAAAGGGAACAGGCCTTTTTGAAGACGGAGCGATCGTTTCGCAGAAGGGACCGGAGGACTGGGCCGACGGAACATTCCCTGAGGCGGAAAGACCGGGGGACGGGGGAAAAGGAACGATCCAGAAGGGGGGCAGAGGGTTCCTCCCGGAAAGGGAAACGTGGGATTCGCCCGGTGGAGCATTCCTTTTCGTCCACCGGGCGTGTGTTTCGGGCGGATCGATCAGGGGTTGGCCGGGGCAGGCGGGGTCGCGGCGGAATGGCTCATGGAGCTGCGGATGCCCCGAGCGCTTGACATAATCTTGGTATCGCCCATCATACCAGAGTGGTGGTTGTGTTCGATACCAACGTCATCATTTCCTCCCTCAATTCTTCCTCGGGGGCCTCTTTTCGGCTGGTTGGCCTCGTGCAGTCAGGAGTGCTTCGACCTGCGGTGACCGCGCCGCTGGTATTCGAATACGACGACGTCGCCAACCGACCTGGGTCTTTCCCGCATCTAACAACCTCCGAAATCTCCCTCTTTCTCGATTGGTTCATTTCGGTCTCCAGTCATCACAAGGTCCATTTCCTCTGGCGACCTCTGCTTCGCGACCCAAAGGATGACACGGTGCTGGAGGCGGCGGTGGCTGCCAGTGCCGATTGCCTCGTCACCTTCAATGTTTCCGACTTCGCCGGCGCATCCACGTTGGGCGTCCGCGTCGTCACCCCGCCCCAACTCCTCGAACTGATTTCCTCCAGACCATCATGAGCACCCTCAGCATCCGACTTCCCAACTCCATTCATCAGCACGCCAAGCGTTTGGCCCAGGATGAGGGCATTTCGGTCAATCAGCTTGTCAGCAGCGCACTCGCCGAGAAGCTCTCAGCACTCGACGCGGAACGGTATCTGAACGAACGCGCCGAACGTGGCAAGAAGGTCGATATCGGTGCGATCCTCGCCAAGATTCCAGCGGCGGAGCCGGAGCCGGGTGATCGGATTCCTGAATGACGTCAGCGGCGGGTGGAACGCCTTCAGACGACGCTCGAGATCCATTTCGCATAGGCTGCAATCAGCGGGCCTGCATTTGATGGCTGCCTCAATGTTCGGAACCTTTCTTGCCCGGAGCTTCCTGATCCAGGCCGTCCGGCCACCAGGTCGGCAGTTTCTCTGAGCTGGGAATCCGCGCGGACTTGCGGACCGGGATCGCCCAGCGCTGGAAGTAGGTCCACAGATCCCGCCCAAGTGCACGCGAGAGGTGCTGGTAGAAAAAGTCACGCTTCTCCGCCTCCGTGGTCGGCAGCTTTTCCTTCGGCGTGCGTCGATACTCCGCGTGCATCTTCTGGATCGGTTCCCAGCCAAACTCGTCGAGGACCGGCACGAAGAACGACAAGGCCAGGAAGGGGTCATCCTGCCAGACCTTGAACGAGGGCTTGCGGAGATACTTCCGGATGTTCGCCATCACCGTCTCGCGGCTCCAATCGTCCTCTCGACGGCAGGTGTAGTGATCCTGATTCAGAAGCTTCCGGTAAACATACAGCGTGAAGAGATTCACCGTCACTTCCTCGGTTCCCGCGAAATCGATGTCGGCGAACTGGTGACGATGTCCCAGTTCGTGGAAATGCCCCCACGACCCTTCCTTGCGCAGCTTTTCCACGTCCAGCATCAGCGCGCAGGAATCGTCATCCGGAACCACCACTCGGTCGGTGACACAGTACATGTAACCGGCCGACACTTCGCGATCGATCACGACGTGCTCGATGACCTTGCGTTTCGCCGGCACGCACGCGAGTTCGGCATCCGCTGCCAGCACGGCATCCCAGAAATCCAGCACCGCCTTCGGGTCATCGAGATGGCTGATCCTTGAGGACGGCAGGGAAATCAACAGGCTGTCCGATTCCAGCTCCGCCCATGGCACCTTTCTCGCTCGGATCGAGGTCTTCCATTCCTCCAGGCTGGTCTCGCCTGACTTGAAACGTGGGGCCTTCACGACTCCGGACAGGGTGATCTCGAATGGAGGTTCGGCCTGATCCTTGTTGGCAATGCAGACAAACACAGGACCTCCGTAGGGAGATGAAATCCGGGTGTTCGCCTCTTCAATGTCCTTCGTCGTGGTGAGATCGAAGCCCTCCCGCTTCAAGCCCGACTCGTCAAAGTCTCCGGACATCACCAGATCATCGCGGTGGAGGCCGATCATCACCTGTGCCTTTCCGACCAGCGCCTGTGGAACCACCAGCGACACGATCTCGCCGGGAGCTGCATAGCAACCCGTCGGATGCGGACGGAGATAAGCCTCATCTTCCTCCCAAAGTCCCTGTCGTCCGGTGCGAGGAACGATCCTCACCTTGAGCTCCTTTTCCCGTGGCACCGAGGCATCCACCGCGCCGGGAAAATGCTTGGCTGCCGGTGCCACGAAGGACGGATCCTCGGCTGCCTTGGCCGACTCGATTCCATGATTCAGGAAATACCTCAGCCGCTGCAAGGGATCTGTTAGAACCAGCGGGCGCTCCATGCTCGGGATCAATTCCCCTCGATGCGCATCCAGTTTCAGCAGCAAGCTGAGGTCCTCCACCTCGCTGCTTTCGTAGTCGCCCGCAACCCGTTCGAGCAAGGCCTGCTCGGTCGCGTGGCGTTTCACGGCGGTCCATTTCCCGTAAGCCCCACTCACCAGAGCGCGATGCAGGGCTTTCCCGCTGGCCGCCTCCTCATCCGCCGCGAGCGAATGCGCGGACAACAGACATGTGCATGCCGCTGCAAGAAGAGTGCAAGGAAGGCGGGGTGATCGGATGGGAAAGCGGATCATCGGAATGCGGTAGGCCAGGTTTTGCGACTTCATCGATGCCTGTTGTCGGCCAGAGTCTCAAGCCTCGACTGGGCTGGACGGTCCTTCCGTGGAATCCGCCTGATTCCGGGAGAAAGGCTGTCGTTCACTCGATCGGAGCCGCTCGGATCTCCCAATCCGAAGGCCTAACAGACGTCATCGATTGACCGGGGAAGAGATTCAGAGTTGGGCGCATCCGCCTGTCTGAGAAGGTCTCGGTTTCCGGGCTTCTATCCGGCGGATTTTTCTCACGAGGGCTTGTGGGAGCGACACGTGGCACCTTTCAGAAGGGCGCGGAGGGCGGAGGGAAAGCTGGCCACTTCGAGGTGATCGTGAATTGCGCGATGGTGATATTTCCTTCTTGCAAGGCGCATCCTCGGGGATAGGTTGCGAATGTAATGACATTCATTGATCACGCAGAAACGCGGGTTTCGTGAAGGTCGAGGCTTTCGTTGCCACCAAAACCCAAAAGCAACCCATGAAACACCGAATCCGCAGATCGCTCCGGAAGAGCGGTTTTGCCCTGATCGTCACGCTGACGATGATGATCCTTCTGACGGTGGTCGCCGTGGGATTGCTCACGCTGAGTGCGGTCAGCTTGCGCGGGGCTGGCAATCAGGATGCGCTGGGGGTTGCCCGTGCCAATGCCCGGTTGGCGATGATTCTGGCGATCGGGGAGCTTCAGAAAACTGCGGGTCCAGACCAGCGGATCACCGTGACCTCCGCCCTTCGCGAGGGTGCGGAGCCCGCCAATCCTTTCTGGACCGGAGCGGTGGATGTCAGCAAGGTTACGTCCGGATCGGATCCGAAGGCGTCGGCGATCTCGTGGTTGGTCAGTGGAGAGAATCTGGATCCGGCGGTGACCTTGAGTGATTCAAATTCCTCGCGACTGGCCAGCATCATCGATTCGGCCGGTGTCACCAAGGTCCTGAGGGCTCCGCACATGAAGGTCGCGGCGGGTGCGCTCGACGGTCGTTTCGCCTGGTGGATCGGCGACGAGGGGAGCAAGGCAAGAGTCGATCTGGCTGCGCCCAAAACGGCCCCGGGAGGAGACCGCGAAAAACTCGCCAGGTCCCAATCCGCGCAGGAGCCGGGCTTGGTCCAACTGGGATCGGAGTGGAAGAAGTTCACGGCCGATGGAGCCATCGACAAGTCATCGCTGGTGTCCATTTCCACCGCTGCCCTCGCAGCTGCGGAGGCCAAGCTTCCATCTCGCTATTTCAACGACATCACCACGGGCGGCTTCGGCCTGCCGACGAGCGTGACCAATGGCGGGATGAAGGCTGATCTTTCGCTGATGTTTGATCGGTCGCAGGCATCCAAGAAGTTTTCGGAACGCTACTGCGGAGCCACGCTGAGCCCCACCACGATCAATGGCGTGGCGATGCAGAATTTCACGGTCCGCACGGCGAAGAAATTTTTCCTGAGTGATACGATCAGCAAGTCGGGCTCGCTGCAGACCGGACCGAACTGGGGGAATCTCTGGAACTACGCCACACTCTGGCAGACGGTGACAGGCCAGCAGATTCCGGTGGTGGGCGCGAATCCCCTGGTTGAATCCGATCTCCGCTTCAAGTCGTGGCTTCCTTATTCAAACAACGACCAAGGGAGCTTCCGTCGAGATGTGCAGCAGACCAACAGCCCGGTGGCGCCGGTGCTCTCCATGTTCCAGATGGGCTTCCGTCTGACATCTGAGCTCGCTCCGCCGACGAATCCTCCTTCCACGAATGTGTTCTACAAGGCGCAGATCGGCATCCAGCCGGTGCTGGGGGTGTGGAATCCCTACAACGTCGTCATCAAGGCCGC
>JAIYDT010000286.1 GCA_027487355.1 Verrucomicrobiaceae bacterium | reverse complement strand
CTTTTCATCGAATCCGAGGTCATCAAGATCCGCGGCTCGATCGGCCAGACCCGCTGCCGCTGCCTCGTCAACGGCGAGGTCGTTTCCGAAGGCGAGCTGAAGTTCGCGCTGATGGATCGCTGAGGGGGGAAATTCGAAATCTGAAAATCGAAACGGAGAGGCTCCGGAGATTTCAGGAAATGGGCGCTCCAGAGATTTTCGGCACCTCCACCTGCGCCAGCCGGGTGAAGGCTCCCATCGCGCTGTTCACTTCGGAGTCGATCAGCCGCAGCAGGCCGATTTCCAGTGTCAGATCGTTTCCCTGAAGCGGGATCGCCCTCAGGTTCAGCCCCTCGCGACCGCGCAGGGCGATGTTCGGCATCAGCGCTCCGGCTTCCATCGACTGAAGGGAACGCAACAGGGTCTCGATCGCATTGATCTCCGCCACGATCCGAGGCCGCGCCTGGTGCTTCCGGCAGATCTCATCCGCCATCCGCCGCATCACGAAGCTGGCCGGCAACTGCAGCAGGCGTTGCCCATGCAAATCGGCCACCTCGACCATCTTGCGGTCCGCCCACGGGTGATCGCCGGACACGACCAGCGTGAAGGCATCCTCACAAAGCCGCTCGTAATGAAGATTCGGCGAGTGTCGGGTGAGAAATCCGAGCCCTACGTCCATCCGTCCTTCCTCGAGCGCCGTCTCGATTCCCGTCGAGGAGATTTCCTCCACCACCAGGCTGACTCCCGGATGCTCCGCCGCGAAATGCCCCAGCAAATGCGGCATCAGCGCCACGTTCAGGATCGGCACCACCCCGATGTGCAGCGTGCCGCGCACCTGATCCGGCTCCAGCGTCAGATCCTGGAGCAGGCTCTCAACCTGCCTTAAGATGGTCACCGCGTGCTCCTGAAACACCAGCCCGGCGGCCGTCGGCAGGATCCGCTTGCCGCGACGCTGGAACAGGGAAACCCGCAGATCCGCCTCCAGATCGCGCATCTGCTGCGACACGCTCGGCTGCGAAATCCCCAGCCGATCCGCCGCCCGGCTGAAGCTCCCGGCCTCCATCACCGCCAGAAAGTAGCGCAGGTGACGGATTTCCAGGGGCTCGCTCATGATCTTCTGATGCTGTTGGCTTTCGGGCTGAATGCGACCCTAAATTCCCTTGTATAGGCAAGGCTTATACCTGTATTTCCATTTTCAACAAATGACACAAGCCCCCCCGACCCTCTTCTTTCTTCAGATGGCCGTCATCCTCCTGGCGTGTCGACTCGTCGGCATCCTGGCGAAAAGGATCGGCCAGCCGCAGGTCGTCGGGGAAATGATTGCCGGTGTCCTCCTCGGGCCATCCCTTCTCGGCCTCGCCTGGCCGGACTCCGCCACAGTCCTCTTCACCAAGGAATCCCGCACCATTCTGGAAGTCGGCGCGCAGCTTGGAGTCGGCCTTTACATGTTTCTCGTGGGTCTTGAATTCAACGTCGATCACTTCAAGAGCCGCGCCCGCTCCGCCGCCTCGGTTTCCATCGCCGGCATGCTGGCGCCCTTTGGCTTGGCGTACCTTCTGACGCCTTGGCTTGTGACGATCCCCGGACTCTTCGCCCCCACCGTCCAGCCCTATCA
This sequence comes from Verrucomicrobiaceae bacterium, assembly GCA_027487355.1. Classification (GTDB taxonomy): domain Bacteria; phylum Verrucomicrobiota; class Verrucomicrobiia; order Verrucomicrobiales; family Akkermansiaceae; genus Luteolibacter. The sequence continues at coordinate 1,325 of JAIYDT010000286.1, read as the reverse complement.
GGCCACCCTTTTCCTCGGAGCCGCCATCGCGATTACCGCCTTCCCGATGCTGGCGCGGATCATTTCCGAACGCGGCCTCTCCGGCACCCCCCTCGGCACCCTCGCCCTCGCTGCCGGGGCCATCGACGACGCCGCCGCCTGGTGCGTTCTTGCCGTTGTGCTCGCCACCTTCGGAGCCAGCCAGCCCCTTCACCTCTTCGGCCTGACCATCGGCCCCGCCACCCTCGCCATCGGCGGTGCGGTCCTCTACGCCACCCTCGCCCTTACCGTCGGTCGTAAGCTCCTCTCCGGCTTCCGCACCCGTGCGGAAAAGCAGGGCACGGTTTCCCCCGCGATGATGGCCATCGTCCTGGCCCTCTTCTGCCTCGCTGCCTGGTACACCGACTTCATCGGCATCCACGCCGTCTTCGGCGGCTTCATCCTCGGCATCGCCATGCCGCGCGGCCTCTTTGCCACCGAGATCCGGAAGAAAATCGAACCCTTCGCCATCGTCTTCCTTCTCCCGATGTTCTTCACCTTCTCCGGCCTGAAAACCCAGCTCAACGTCCTGGTTCAACCCGCCGTCCTGCTTCCCGCCATCGCCATCCTGCTGGCCTCGATTCTTGGAAAAGGCATCGCCTGCTGGGCCGCCGCGCGCCTCAACGGTGAGGACAATGCGACCGCTATGGCCGTCGGCACCCTCATGAATGCCCGCGGACTGATGGAATTGATCATCATCAACATCGGCCTCCAGAAAGGCATCATCGGCACGGACCTGTTTTCGATGCTCGTGCTCATGGCCATCGTGACCACCCTCATGGCCACGCCGATCTTCGAACTCGTTTACGGTCGAAAGGCACGCCGTGAGGGGACGCTTGATGATCTTTCAGCGTAGCTGGAGCGTCCCGCTCCAGTCCGTCTCTGGAGCGTCTCGCTCCGAGCCTTTCTCCTGTGAACTTGGAGCTGGAAGCTCCAGAGACGGACTGGAGCAAGATGCTCCAGCCACCGAGCGGCTACTGCGTGCACGACTGGAACGACCTACCTTCCAGCCAGGCCTTCGCTTCTCCGACGAGATAGAGCGATCCGGCGATCAAGATCGGTTCGACATGTTTCAATGACACATCGAGTGCTTCTTGAAACGTCTCGAAAGTCCGGTGCGGCGGCGTGTTTTCCGGCAACGAGGCCGCGAGATCCGAGGCGCTCACCGCGCGTGGCGTATCGACCGGACAAAGATGAATCCGTTCCGCCAGCGGAGCCAACACCGCGAGGATGCCGCTGATGTCCTTCGAGGACACCGCGCTGAAGAGAAGGGTCGCTTTCGTTTCCCCAAACTGCTGCCGCCAGGT
>JAIYDT010000377.1 GCA_027487355.1 Verrucomicrobiaceae bacterium | reverse complement strand
TCATCAGGGCGGACCGTTGAGAGGCAGCGGACTTGGTGGTGGACGCTGCCGGCGTGTAGAGGTCGCTTGGGAGGATGTTCACCGTCGCTGCGGTGTTGAGGCGAACGGACGCAGGAAGGCCGCACATGGGGCGGAAGTAATTCGTGCGACGCTCCACATCGGCGATGAAGGTCGAGGAAATGGTGCCCTCCGCTCCTGCGGCGAGTGAGGTGAAACTGCCCCCCGTCCAGGCAATCCGGTTCTGATAACCCTCCGACTTCAGATAAACCGCCTGCCAGAACGACACCACGTCGTTTCTGGACGTTCGATCCACCGTGAAGCCGTAGCTGTCCGCCGTACCAGTCCACCCCAACGCCGCGCCAGGCAGAAACACTGCGACGGCGCAAAAGCATACTCTCAGAATGCCATTTCTCCAACCCACGTCTTCACGTAATGGATTTTTAAAAATTCCTCAAGGACAAACCTCCCATTTCGTATCGAATCGCGGAAAGGCAGAACAGACTGGCCGTTTCCGCCCGGAGCACCGTGGCACCCAAGGTAATCGCGTGAAACGAGGCCTCCAAAGCCGCCTGGGTCTCCAACGACGTGAAATCTCCCTCAGGCCCTACGAGAACGACGACCGCCGCCGGTGATGACGATCCACGGAGCACCTCACGCATCGGGCGGGCTCCATCCGCGAGCGAGGCGATCAGCCGCAGCTCATCCGCCGCATGGCTCCCGATGACGTCGAGCCACTGTTGAAATCCCGCCGGTTCCTCGACCTCAGGCAGGAAATCGAGTCCGGATTGCTTGCAGGCCTCCAGCGCTGCGCGACGCCACTTGTCCGCTTTGCCATCGCCGGGCTGGACCACGGTGTTTCGTGTCACCAGCGGCTGGATCACCGAGACGCCGAGCTCCACCGCCTTCTGCACCACCAGGTCCATTCTTTTCCCCTTCGGAATGGCGAGGGCCAGCACCACCTTCGGTCCAACCTGTGGGCTCAGCGTGGCAGGACCAAGATCCAGCGACACCCGATCCCTCGCCACGTTGCGAACCTTCGCCGTCGCCTGCTGGCCCTTGCCATCGAACACGACCACCTCCTCGCCGACGCGGATCCGGAGGACCTGCGACAGGTGTTTCGCCTCATCTCCGCTCAGGCAGGCATCTTCTCCCCACTGGTCGGATGGCAGGAAAAAGCGGGCCATGGCGGGAGGGATCAGAGATCAAAGAAGCGGCGCGCCTTTGCAAAGAAGGACTCCTGCATCGGCGAGTTGTGCTCTCCGATCGACTCCGAGAACGCGCGGAGCTTGTCCTGCTGATCGGAGCTGAGCTTCGTCGGCACCTCCACCTGGAGCTTCACATGAAGGTCGCCAGGGCGTCCGTTGGAAAGACTCACGATGCCCTTGTCGCGGACCCGGAAGATCGTGCCGCCCTGGGTGCCTGCGGGAACCTTGATCGACGACTGGCCATCGAGGGTCGGGACCTTGAGCTCGCCCCCGAGTGCGGCGGTGCTGAATGGCAGCGGCACCTCGCAGTAAAGGTCGGAGCCATCGCGCTCGAACACATCGTGGTCGCGGACGTGGAGGAAGACGTAGAGATCCCCTGCGGCACCCCCGCGCACTCCAGCGTCACCGTTTCCGGAGGAACGCAGGCGCGTGCCGGTATCGACCCCGGCCGGAATGCGGATCTTGATGCGGCTGTTCCGCTGCACCCGACCCTCGCCCTTGCAGGATGAGCAGGGGTCGGAAACCGTTTCCCCGGCGCCACGGCATTCCGGGCAGGTGGATTGCTGGATGAAAATGCCGGCCTGGCGGGCCACGACTCCGCGTCCGCCGCAGGTGGTGCAGGGCCGGGTGCCGCCGTTGCCTTTGGAACCGGTGGAATTGCACGGGTCGCAGGGGGTGTTGCGTTCGATTTCGAGTTCCTTCTCGACGCCTCGCGCGGCTTCTTCGAGCGGGATCTCCAGATCGTAGCGCAGGTCGCTGCCGCGCTGCTTGCCGCCCTTCTGCTTGCGGCCACCGCCGCCGCCGAAGAACTCCTCGAAGCCGCCACCGAAGGCCTGGCCGAAGACCTGCGAGAAGAGGTCCATCGGATCGTGGAATCCTCCTCCGCCGCCGAAGCCACCCCCACCGCCGCCGCCCGTGAAGGCTGCGTGGCCGTAGCGATCGTAGGCTGCGCGCTTGTCCACATCGCTGAGCGCCTCGTAGGCCTCACCGAGTTCCTTGAAACTTTCCTCGGCCTCCTTGTTTCCCGGGTTCTTGTCCGGGTGGAACTTCACCGCGAGCTTGCGGTAGGCCTTCTTGATTTCCTCCTGGGTCGCCTCGCGGGCCACCCCCAGGATTTCATAATAATCGCGCTTCGAAGCCATCGCTTACGCCTCCCCTCCTCCTGACGCTGGTGATTTGGAAACCACGACGCTGGCCGGCCGCAACAGACGATCCTTCAGGCGGAAGCCGCGGCGGGTGACGCGCAGCACGTGGCCCTCGGCCATGGTGGCGGACTCCTCCTGGGTGACCGCTTCATGGATGTTCGGATCGAAGGCATTTCCCTCCGATGGGATCTCCTCGACCCCCTGGGAAGCGAGGAAATCGGCGAGCTGGCGACGCACCATGTCCATCCCGATGTAGATCATCGAGCCCTGGTCCTTCGCGGCGGCCTGCATGCCCATCTCGAAATTGTCGATCACCGGAAGCAGTTCCTCGAGCAGGCGCTGGTTGGCGAAGCGCAGGGCATCCTCGCGCTCGCGTGCGGCGCGCTTGCGGAAATTGTCCATGTCCGCCGCCGTGCGCAGGGCAAGTTCCTTCCACTTCGCGGCCTCGGCCTCGAGTTGCTCCCACGGATCAACGGATGTGGTTTCAGGATTTCCCTCGACCACCTCCGGTGAGGGGTCGGCGACTGGCTCGGCGTTGTCGGTATTCATGGGGGCTACCTGTAACGAGGCTGGCCCCTGCGTCAACTCCCGGAATGCAGGTCAATCCCGCCTCAACTCCGTCTCCTGGCCCGGCTGCACCAGCGGGGCCAATCTGGAATGCACCGAGTCGAGCTTCGGATCCTCGGCCAGAACCTGATCCGCCAGCGCCCTCGCCTCGCGGATCAGGGCGATGTCGGAAAGAAACTCGACGAACCTCAGTTCGCTGGCGCCGCTTTGCAGGGTGCCGAGCACATCGCCCGGCCCGCGCAGGCGCAGGTCCGCCTCGGCGATCTCGAAGCCGTCGGACGTTTGCTCGAGGACCTTCAGTTTTTCCATGGCCTCGGGGCTTTTGCCATCGGTCAGCAGGATGCAATAGCCCTTGTGGCCGCCTCGACCGATCCGGCCGCGCAGCTGGTGCAGCTGCGCGAGGCCGAAGCGCTCGGCATGATGGAGGATCATCACGCTGGCGTTCGGAACATCCACGCCCACCTCGATCACCGTGGTGGAAACCAGGGCCGCGATCGCCCCATCGCGGAATCGCTGCATGACCCGCTCCTTTTCCTCCGGCGGGATCTTTCCGTGAAGCAGACCCACCTCGCGTCCCGGCAGCCGCTTCTGCCATTTGGGAAACGCCTCCATCACCGATTCCGCCTTCAAGGTCTCGCTTTCCTCCACCAGCGGATAGACGAAGTAAGCCTGCCGTCCCTCGTCGAGTTGCGCTTTGACGAACTTGTTGATGTCAGACTGCTTCGCGGCAGTCCTCAGGGCGGTGACGATCTTGGCACGACCGGCGGGCTTTTCATCGAGGATCGAGACGTCCAGATCGCCATAGATCGTCAGGGTGAGCGTGCGGGGAATCGGCGTGGCGGTCATGACCAGCACATCGGGCATCAGGCCCTGATCGATCAGCCTGCCGCGTTGCGAAACCCCGAACTTGTGTTGCTCATCGATCACCACCAGGCCGAGGTCCTGGAAGGCCACCCGATCATGCAACAGCGCATGGGTTCCGATCACCATCTGCGCCTCGCCATCGAGCGGCAGGTGGGTGGACTCTTCCCGCGCGGCGGTCAGCAGGGTGATCCGCACGCCGAGCGGCTCCAGCCAGCGCTTGAAGGTCAGGAAATGCTGCTCGGCCAGGATCTGGGTGGGCGCCATCAGGGCCGCCTGGCTTCCGGAGTCCACGGCGAGCAGCATGGAGGCCATGGCGACGAAGGTTTTCCCGGAACCGACATCGCCCTGGAGCAGGCGGTTCATCGCCCGGGGGGATCGCAGATCGGCAATGATTTCCTTGATCGAACGCTTCTGCGCGCCGGTCAGGTCGAAGGGCAG
>JAIYDT010000470.1 GCA_027487355.1 Verrucomicrobiaceae bacterium | reverse complement strand
TTTTTAGGCGCTCGAAAAGCGGCTCCGGCATCGCGTCGGCAAGATGATTCATGAACAGGGTCCGATACTTGGAAGCCGCTTGAATTCAATCAATTAAATTTGTCCACTCTGCCTAGGCAATTCGGCGGTTTATCTGGCCGCCTTCACCATCGCCATCGTCGCCTCGATCGAAACGCTTCTCAACATTGAGGCGGTTGACAAGATCGACCCGAAGCAGCGCATCACTCCGCCCAATCGCGAACTGGTCGCCCAGGGCCTGGGCAACATCCTCGCCGGCCTGATCGGCGGCCTGCCCATGACCAGCGTGATCGTGCGCAGCAGCGTCAACATCGGAGCCAAGGCAGAGACCAAGATCAGCGCCATCTTTCACGGCGTTCTTCTTCTCATCTGTGTGGTGTTCATGCCGGGGATCCTCAACCTGATCCCCCTTTCCGCCCTCGCGGCGATCCTCCTGATGACGGGCCTCAAGCTGGCCAGCCCGAAGCTGTTGAAGCAGATGTGGGGAGAGGGCAAGAAGCAGTTCCTTCCCTTCATCATCACGGTCTTCGCCATCGTTTTCACCGACCTGCTGATCGGGGTGCTGATCGGACTCGCGGTTTCGATCGGATTCGTGCTCCACAACAACGCCCGCCGGCCACTCCGCCGGATCATGGAGAAGCATGCCACTGGTGACGTGATGCACATCATCCTCGCCAACCAGGTCAGCTTCCTCAGCCGCGCTTCCCTGGAGGCTGCCCTTCGTGACATTCCACGGGGTGGTCATGTCCTTCTGGACGCCGAGAACACCGACTACATCGATCCGGACGTCCTCGATCTCATCACCGACTTCCGGGACACCACTTCGAAAGCCCTCGACATCACGCTCAGCCTGAAGGGGTTCCGCGACAAATACATCCAGATTGTGGACAACATCCAGTTTGTCGATTTCAGCAGCCGGGAACTCCAGTTGGAGCTCACCCCCGAGCGTGTGCTGAAGATTTTCCGGGACGGCAATGAACGCTTCGTCTCCGGACAGCGCCTCACCCGGGATCTGGGCCGACAAGTGGCGGCGACGTCTTCCGGCCAGTTTCCGATGGCCGTGGTGCTGAGTTGCATCGACTCCCGCGCACCTGCAGAGATCGTGTTCGACCTGGGCCTCGGTGACATCTTCAGCGCCCGTGTCGCAGGAAACATCGCCCGCAACAAGGTTCTCGGCAGCATGGAGTACGCCTGTGCCGTCGCCGGGGCCAAGCTGATCCTGGTCATGGGCCACACCTCCTGCGGTGCCGTGAATGCCGCAGTGGATCTCCTGGCCGCGAACAAACGTGCCTCTGAGGCCACCGGATGCGTCAACCTGGATGGCCTGATCGAAGAGATCCAGCTGTCGATCGACCCCAGCACCCTCAAGACAGCGGACACTTGGAAAGATGGCGAGAAAGCCGCCTACGCCAATGAAGTCTCACGCGTTAACGTGCTCCGGACCATGAAAGTGATCCGTGAGCGCAGCAGCACCCTCGATCAACTCCTGATTGAAGGGAAAATCGTGATCGTCGGCTGCCTTTACGACATCGGCACCGGCAAGGTGGACTTCTTCCAGTCCGCCGTCAGCAGTGTGGTGCCCTTGTCATCTGATCTGGCCAAGTTCGTCTAAGCCGCCTGAACTTCGACTTGCAATTCCTGGGTTCAGCCTCAAATCTCTGCGCCATCGCTGCTCGGTCGGTCCTCAGTCGCCCGTGACTCCACCGGATCAAAGCTGACCCAAGCTTGGCACACCAAGTGCTTCTTGAAGCCAAAGCGGTGCAACTTTTTGTTTTCACTGCCCTGTCCAATCCGCAATCCAACAAACGAGAAACACCCAGTAAAACTAGTCATGAAAAAATCTGCACTCCCCGTGATTTTGGCTGCCATGGCCGCCGTCAATTCCCAAGCGCTTGCCGCAGATCCTTCGTTCACCGGCACTCTTTCCGCTGGTTATGACAGCGAGTACTACTTCCGCGGACTCTGGTTCTCCAGCAACAACCTCTGGACCAGCGTCAACCTCAGCATCCCGGTCGCGGACAAGCTCACCGCCGGTGTGGGTGCTCTCTACACCTATTCCACTGCCACCGATGGCGCCGGTCCTTCCCGCCTCGACTATGGCGAACTCGACCTCGTCGGATCGCTCACCTACGACGCAGGCTTCGCGAAGTTCGGTCTTGTCGCCACCAGCTACACCTTCTTCGACACCTTCTCGGGTGACATCAACGGTGTTAGCTTCGGCAACGTTTCCCCGGATTCCCGCATCGGTGATGCATTCGACATTGGACTGACCACGACCATCCCGTTTGGAGACGCCAATTTCTACGTGGCTGGCTACTACGATCTCCGGATCAACGCCCCCTACTTCGAAGTGGGTGCCGACTACACCTTCAAGATCAACGATTGCCTTTCCATCGTTCCAGCCGCGAACATCGGCTACGGTAAGGACTACTACAGCTTCCCCTGGACGGGTAATGAGAAGGATGGATTCACCGCGGCTCGCGTCAGCATCTCCGCTCCTTACAAGGTGACGGACAGCTTCACCGTGACTCCCTATGTGGCGGCCAACTTCTCTCTCGACATCCGTGAGGACCTGAATGTGGTTCGCGAGAAGAACGACGTCTACGGCGGTGTGTCAGTGAGCTACGCGTTCTGATCGAACGCTGGTTCAACGAATCTTGGTAACTGTGTTTGGCGTCGTCCGGGAGGTAACTCCCGGGCGACGTTTTGGTTTTCACAGAGTTCGCTTCGAAGATTCGGCTCTCAGCCGGGAAGCGGTTCCTCTCGTTCGTCAAATCGATTTTCTGGCGACCTCGCGGCAGAGAGGACATTTCGTTCCATCACAGCCCCGGGCGGAACAGTACTCACGCCCGTAGAAAATGATCTGGAGGTGCAGCTTGTTCCACCGATCGCGCGGGAAGAGCTTTTTCAAATCCCTCTCGGTCTCGACGACATTCCTGCCCTTGGTGAGCTTCCAACGCTTGGCGAGTCGATGAATGTGGGTATCGACCGGGAAAGCCGGCACGCCGAAGGCCTGGGCCATCACCACTGAGGCAGTCTTGTGCCCCACGCCCGGCAAGGCCTCCAGCGCATCGAAATCCGCAGGCACCATTCCCCCATGCTGGTCGATCAGAATGCGCGAAAGTCGGGAAATGGCCGACGCCTTCTGCGGTGACAGCCCACACGGGCGGATGATCTCGCGAATCTCCTCTTCCGGCACCTTCGCCATCGATTCCGGTGTATCGGCTCTGGCGAAGAGCGCTGGAGTCACCTGATTCACACGCACATCCGTGCACTGCGCGGAAAGCAGCACCGCGATGAGCAGGGTGAAAGGATCCCGATGATCCAACGGCACCGGCGTTTCGGGATACAGCCCTTCGAGCCGCTCCATCAAGTGGGCCGCACGTTCGGATTTCTTCATGAGCGACTAAAGCCATGAATCCAACCGCTGTCCACCCAGCGCCATCGAATCCGTAAGGGACGCGAAAACTCGCAAACAAGGGCAACAATCAACTGGAAAAAATCTGAGCGGGCACCGTGGTCGGGGCGGCGGGATTCGAACCCACGGCCTCTTCGTCCCGAACGAAAAAATTTACCAATTCAATTCATTCATTTACAAACGATTGTGAATCTTGTTTTTCGGGGTGACTTGCAGTTGCCAAAATAGTTGCCAATTTCGCACCTATGGCTCGCCCGAAAAAGATCAACCACTTCAAGCTCAAGCCCCACAAGAATGCCACTGGGAGCAAGTCTTGGCAAGTCACAGGCACCAAACTTGATGGGACCCGCATTCGTCAGAACTTCAAAGAGAAATCAGATGCCCTTCTGCGCCTGACAGAACTTGAGCAGGAAATCGAAGGGAAAAGCGACCCGCGACGCACGGTGAAGACCACCCTCTCCCCCGAGCAGCTTTCTGATGCGGAGACCGCCTTCCAGCAACTGGGCGGATACGGGCTCTCGAAAGTTGTTACCCACTACCTTAGCCTACGCACCAAGGCTCGGGAGAAAGGCCTCAGCCTCGATCAGGCAATATCGTTCTTTGAGGCCCGATATCGCCCTGAGATCCGGGAGATCACGATCCTTAACGCCAAGGAGGAGTTCTTGGCTACTCGACACGGTATTGCGGAAGCGACCCGGGAGAACTACGTCATCGGGCTGAACCTGCTCATCAAGAAGAACCCGAACGCCCTCGTCCACTCGTTTACCATCGGGGACTTGGAGGCGGCCTTGAAAAACTACACCAATTTGCGGTCGCTGCGTTCCTTCCGTCTGATCTTCTCAGTATTCTTCGGTTGGGCTGTCCGCCACCACTACTGCCTCGAAAATCCCTGCGACCGTTTCGATAAGCTGCCAAAGGATATGAGCCCGATCGTGGCCCTGTCCTTGGAGGAGTGCAAGAGGCTGCTATATGCTGCGATGGTTTATCAGGGTGGAAGCGCTGCCGCGAGTGTCGCGATTGGATTGTTCGCCGGACTTCGCCCGAGTGAGATCGGTGACCTCAAAAAGGAAAACATTCTCAAGGATCGAATTCGAGTGGAGGGTGGAAAGCTTCGTCGCCAACTCAAGCGTTCCGTCCCAATCCCACCGGTGCTTGCTGCTTGGCTGGAGAAATTTCCATTCGAAGGACGCCCAAACGGGTGGGCTTCGAAAATGAAAACGTTCAAAGATGCAACGAAAGCCAAGAAATGGGTACAGGACATCATCCGGCACACATCAATCACTTTCCAGACCGAACGTGACAAGAACGAGGGCCTTACTGCCTTCAACTGCGGCACTTCGATCGCCATGATGAACCGTCATTATCGGGAAACCATCGACGATGAAAAATCCATTGAAGCGTTCTGGAGCCTGACTCCAGAAGCGATTCTCAAAAAGCCTCCCCAAATTGAGCTGCCAACACAGGTTCGTGGTAAGTGGCCCGAGACGGATGCGCTGAAAGAACTCGTCTGGAAGAAGCCGCTGATGCACGCGGCCAAGGACCTTGGAGTTTCAGACGTAGCGCTGAGAAGGCGTTGCGTGAATCTCGACATCAAGCTCCCTCCCAGAGGCTACTGGATTTCCCGCAGCCCGAAACCTTGAGAGTTTGCGGCGAAAGTCATCGGACAAGTGGGACGGAGCTCCTGGTAGGATTCAGCGCTCCGTCTCAGTCTTCCCCTGCCTAACGACCTTCATGGCCTTCGGCACCTTTACCTTGTCGAGGATTTCTCCTGGCGTGCTCTTCAGGACCGAGGCCAGAACCACCACCTCGCCGTCGTTCACAGCCCGAACCCCAGTTTCGATCTTCGCGATCGTGACCCGGGAGACATCCCAGCCGAGACGCTGACAAGCACCTGCGAGCTGATCCTGGGTCATCCCCTGGATCTCGCGCAGCTTCTGCACTTGGACGCCGATGATGTTCTGGGTGGCCATTGTTCCGCCTTCGGAACTTGACCCTACTCACCCCTCACGTTTTGAATGTTCCGTCAGCGTTACATCGCACTTTTATGGCACGCCAACTCCTCCCACTTTTAGCCGTCGCCCTCCTCATCCTTGGGCTTGGATCACCGCGATTGAATGCCGAAACGTTCGCGTCTTCGACATCCATCCTCGCGGAAGCAAATCCATACGAAGGTCTGCGGGAGAGCCGGTCACCTTGGTTTGTCGAACTTTGGACAAGTAGCTGGTTCTTCAAGATGCTGGTCATTGGGGCTGTGGTCGCCGGCTTCAAGGCGATCACAAGAGGTAATAAGTCCTCAACGACGCAGCCAACGCCTAGACAGAATCACTCACCGACTCCGACCCCTCCCGCAGTTCCTGTGGCTCAGCCACGCTTGTGGCTCTACAAGTCGGAAGGGCGCGAAGTTGGCTCGTTTGACGAGGCTACCCTCCGCCAACTCAGAGCCGCGGGCGTCATCTCGCCATCCACATCGATTCGTAGGTCCGATGGCGGGAACTGGATCACCTACGGGGACGTCTTCGGCGACAACTGATCAGGCACCATGAGCAGCGACCAAGAGTGGTTCTACCTTGATGGTGAGGAAAGCAAAGGGCCGTTCAGCCTGGAGGCCATGAGGCAATTGCTTCAAGCCGGGGTCATCGGACCCGATTCCTGGGTTGCGTCAAATGGTGCATCCGAGTGGAAAGTGGCAGGAAGCGCCTTGGAGCAATCAGCCATTTCCCATCTGGGGACGGAAGGCTCGCAGCCAGCCGCCAATGGACGGGAAAATCCGCCCATTCAATCGGACCGCCGTCCCTTGATCTGGGCCGCCTTGGCGCTTGGAGGGTTCTTCGTCGCCATCCTCGTCTCAAGCCACACCCACTTTTCCAAATTCAATCCGGATCCCGCCAACGTCGTCTTCGCATGGCCCCGGGTCACAGCGCAGTTGATCTGGCTGTTTGTCGTGGTCGCAGTCTCGGGGACCGTCCCGTGCTGGCCGCAGTATTTCAGGCTGAAAGCAAAGGCCATGAATCGAAAGCCATCCTACCGGGCCACCCAGCTTCTCGTTTGGTCGTGGATCGGTGCGATCACATTTAGCCTCTGGATTGTTCTCGGCAGCCCTCTTTCGAACCAATTCCGTTTGCTCATTTTCCGCTACCTCCGGGACGAATGCGGTCTGGAGACAATCGTCTCAGTGAGTCTGCTCTTCGTAGCCGTGATTGCAGGCTCCACCTTTGTTGCGGAAAGAGTTCGACGCCAACTGGCAGCTTCCGAGAAAACAAGTCCGACCCCACCCCTCTCCATCTCTCTTGCTCGAAATTGGGTGATCCTCGCATCACTTTTGAGCATCCTTATTCTGATCCAAGGAGCGGGCACCCTTGCGATCGGCTGGCCACCCCTCAGCAGTAGAATCTCTGCGAAGGCTGAATCGGCAGAAGAGACAAGCAGGACACCTCCGGATGCGACGACTCAAGCTGCAGTCGAGAACTTGATCGCCGCGATCAAATCCTACCAAGCCTCTCACAGCAATGACCTCGCGAGAGCCTGGTCAAAGCTGCCGCCTGAACAGAAGCCGGACGAACCATTCGATCCTCTTATCGGATATGGTTTCCCGAATGAAGCCGGAGACATCGTTGGCACAGCGGAAGGTAAGCTTCTCCGGCTGGTTGGACTCCCGGGAGGAGAGATTCTCGATGCTTCACAGCAGACCGGAATCAAGGACCTCTGGGGCCAAGCAATTCAGGTCGCACTCGACGGAAACGGCGATGGCAAGATTCAGCTAGGAAGCCGTCAATTTGACGCCTCTATCCTGATCTGGTCCTGCGGTCCCAACGGAAGCGACGATAAAGCAGGGGCCGATGACCTGGGCTGGATTTGGAGGTAGCGGTGCCAATTGGCGTTCATATTTGCAAACCGCCGCGTCTCTTGTCACCCGGGATTTCACACAATGGGAGTCGGGAGCGATCACACCAATTAAAGCAACCGCCTCCTCTACACCCTTATCGAGAGTGCCAAGCGGCACTGCCACGAATCCTACGCCTACCTCAAGAACTTCCACGAACGGCTACCCGGCATGCACCTCTCCGAGATCTACGCCCTGCTACCCGCCAACTGGCGTCACGCCACCGCTGCCCACACCTAGGAACTCGTGGCCTCGTAACAGCTTGATCAACAGGCAAAGGTCGTCACCAACTGTCCCGTGGAGCGATTACAAATCAGTAGTGACATCGCGACATAATCTTCCAAAGGAAGACCGGGATTTGCTCTTAACGCGAGAGAAAGCGTTCCGGCAGATCTGACAAGCTTGCCAGGTCTAGTTCCAGCGAGATCCAGTTCCCCTTGCCATCCCGAACCTGCGCCCCCACCACGAAAACCCCGTAGGCGTTCAAGTCATGGAGCTGCGCGTAACTTCCTTCGATGATACGTCGGATGGATATTGCGTTGCGATCGTAAGTGTCGTGGAGATGGAAGTGGACCGGTGCTACAAGGGGAGAGCCGTCGGTCGATTCGACAATCAGGTTGAAATAAAAGATATCCCGTTCGACACTTTCTAGGACAGCGCGCAGTAGCCGACCATCACGATGTGCCAGGCCTCCCCATCTCCCTCTTTGCAGATCGTCCTTGTCAATGACCGGCCCGGGCGCGGGAGGTTCTTCTTTTGGCTCGGATATCGCCGATTGAACTTGGGTGGCCAATGGAGCGGAAGCGACGAACGCCGCAATCGCTGTGATCCAGTTCTCCTGGCAGTGGATCAGCGCACGGAGGCTGTCGGAGGCAGAGCTGGGAGGGCAGTGCTGGAGAACGAGTTGTGCGAATCCCGGCAAATCACCGGCTTCGTCCGCTATACGCATGGCCGCCACAAGGTCGATTGAATTTCTCGAGCCCTGCTCGGAACCCCGCTGTTCAAGCTCGTGAGTGGAATACCCGGCGAGACGTTGTACGGCCTCTGTTGGAAGCCGCCCGCCAGTCGCACGTACGGCAGCGTAAGCGAGCGGAACAATCCAGTCTTCCTGCCGACATGCGAAAACAGCCGCCAGCCCGGCACCTATGTTGGTGGCACCCTCGGAAATCAAGCCGTTCATTTCGTCAAGTGCCCGTGTGAACGACGAAACAACCTGGTAATTAGTAATGCATCCCGGATTCTCTTCCTCCGAAACATACCCAAACAGCTTCCGCATGTCCGGGACAAGCAGGCTCATCGCGCGGAGTTCGGCATAGGAGACCGTGGGAGTCCGAACCCGCTCCGAGCGCCCACGACGCCGCGTGTAGAGCCATAGCTTAAGCGCACGATCACGACAGACCCCTCCGAAGATGATCGCCGTCCTCAGGGCCGCTTGAGTGGAGGGTGCCGGGTTCGGCTTCATGGACACAAGTACGTTCAGAATCTGGTCGTCCAGGTCGTGGTAGACAGCAGCGCCCAACAGCCTCGCCAAGGCCATGGCTTGCACCATTCCGCGGAATCCATGGTGCTCACCGTTGCTCAGGTTCCGTGAAGATGCATGCATCACTTGTTCTAAATGAGCCCAACGTGTCTGCGGGTCGGATGAAGCCGTGACCCTAGCCATCCAAAAAAGCTCCAGTCGCAATAGAGCTCCATCCTCCAGAAAGGTCTCTCCCTTCAGACGCTCCCATGCTCCAGTCTTGATCCATAGAGCGCGAGCCCACGGCAGCAGATCGCCCACTTCTTGCTCTTCGCCGAGCTGGTCAGACAATTGCAGTATCACACTATCCAAACTCCGGTCGTCCAATCCAAAGACGCCTGGGTCGACGGTCTTCAGGTGCAACAAGGCGTCCATGGGGCGAAGGTGGCGGATTCGCGAGGGAGCCAGGCGCTTGCTCGCGGTCCGAGATACAATGAAGCTGGCCGCTGCACTCCCCGGCTCGAAGTCCGCTTCCGACCGTGCCAATATCAAAAGATCTTCTGGCGTAGCCTCCCGCTCAATCGAGTTCCCGGCAAGAAGACGATGATAAAGCCACTCGATGCGGTCTTCACTGCTACGTTCGCGGTGCTTTTCGTAATATGCCACGGCTGCACGGGCCACATTGTTAAACTTCGCCTCATCCTTCCTCCTCATTAGAGGGAGTGTCCGGGCGCGCAAGTCCGCGCGGTGTTTGAGTGCATCGCCGTCTTGATCCACCATCCAGATTTCTCTGCCAAGGGCGCAGAACGCCCTTTCCGCCGAGTCCGGCGACATCCCGCACAGTTCAGCCAGGACATCTCTTGCGATCTCCGCCGTCAGCCGCCGGATCACCAAACCCGGCCATGCGAGCCTTCCCGCGTCACTGTCCCGGATATGATTCAGGATTCGCTTCTCATACAAGCGGGCGACAAAATCATCGTTCGGATCCGCTCCCGCGCTGATAATCTCATCGACGACCCCTTGTCGGTCCGTGGGATTGGTTCGTATTACAAAATCAACCGCTACGCGCACGCTTAGAGGTTCCCGCCGGATGTTATCCGCGACGCCAATCCAACCGAGAAGAAGACGGGCGACGGGGGATTTCGCTTTTCCCGTGGCGATAGCTTCAGACCAACCCGGCTTCCAAGCGTCGCCAAGCCCCCGCCTTCCGAGTTTTTCCGCCATTTCGAGCGCCTCGTTGCTCAAGAGCGGTGCCAGCTTTAGGTGAATGGGCGGAGCCTCTTCCCTGTAGACTGCGCGGAGTTCCGGGATGTCAGCGCGACCGCAGGCTACCACCCGTAATTCATCCAGTCCCTTGTCTCTGAATTGCTCGACTAGACTGGCCAGCTTCCCGATCGCCTTCGGGCTCCACTGCACGACCTCCAGTGTATCAAGCACGAGCAGGAACGGGCGTTCGCCGAAGGTCGCGTGCCTCCTGAGCATCTCGACGAACCTAGCAAACGGATCCCTGATGGTCGCTCTGTTGGTGGGACTTTCACGAGTAGAACCCGCGAGTTCTGCCCGGATATCGCTCACCAGTTCGGAAAAATCCTCACGAGCTTTGGGGTACTGAAGTGCCATCTGCCGGGTGATCTCCAGCAGGATTTGCAGGGGCCGCTCCGGATCCAGTGTGGCGCGGTCAAAATCCAGATAGGCGAATGGAAATTGTCGTGATTGGCCAAGCGCATGATCGAGAACGAACTTCGCCACCAAGGCCGATTTTCCCAGCCCTCCGCCCGCCTCAATGATGGATAGTCCCGGGCCTTCACGACCCGTCAACGACTGCGTGGTGCGACGGGCGAAACGGGAGACCGATTCGAACGCGCCGTGCGAGGAAAGCTCGCCCACAAATCCCCGCAACTGTTTCAGCTCATCGATCCGCCCGACGAAATTATCCATGTGTGGCGAGCCAGCCCAGCCACCTTCCGCTCCGATCAACACTCGCAGCGGCTCCAGCAGTTCCGCCTGACCGACCCGGTTCGCCAGCTCGGAACAGGACGGAACGGTCGGGGACAATTTCTCAACTAGGCGAAGTCGCTCGCGGGCTGCCAGAGCCGCTTTGAGTTCCCGAGGTGGTGCGGAGCTGAGATCGAACGATTGTTTTGTGAGGAAACAGCGCAGCCACGCAGAAATCAGCCGGACGGGATCTTTGCCCATGGATTCGTGCTCCTCGCTGTCTGCGGCCAGTGCCTTGTCCAGCATCGTTCGGAAGTCACCGTTCTCCCAGACCGTTGTCAGGATATCCGCGCGTGCAGTATCCGTGAGCCGCAGGCGGCGCTCTCCCGCCAGGGTCACGAGGTCGGATCGATCTAACAAGGTGTCCCGCTCTGCTTTGTCCGGCCGGAGCTCGGCCATGTCGAAGGTGTCCTCAATGGCCGCCCGCATGATGGCTTTCGAAGGATTCTCCGCCGATGTGATCGGAGGCTGGACCTTGGCGATCTCTTCCGCGTTACGCGATTCCTCCTCCCGCGCGAGGCTTCCCCGCACGGTCTCCATCAGCGCCCTGGCCAGCGGGTTCTCCAGAGCCTGTGTCAGCGATAGCGTCGGCTCCTTCAACGCCTCCCGGACGAGATTCAGAAAGGATTGTTCAAGAGATGACATCTTGTTAGTTGTTTTTCGCCTCGAACAAATTGACCACGAATCGATTGACCGCATCTTGCAGCCGTTTCAGCCGGGCCTCGGAACTCACACGCCCGTTCTCTTCATCCACGAGGTATTTGGCCATTGCACGGATGATGAATGTATTTTCAAGTGGCAAGCGCGCTTCCGCGATGCGGTCGAACATCTCGAAGACCTGCTGTGCGGAAATACCTGCCGGAGTGACCATTTCAAACGTGGCCCCGTCCTGATTCCCGTCGGCAATGCCGATGAAATCCGGCAGATATCCCAGAAACATCCAGCGCAACCGCTTCAGCCCCGGGGGCATTGCCGCCTCGGGCTTTCCCTTGATCAGGGCGGCGACTAGATTGATCACTTCCTGGCTGAACTCGGTGCGCAGCCCCGGGCCGAGATAGCTTGGGTCGCGCAGGTCATCGATCACCACGTAGGCGCAGTCCCACAGATCTCGCCGTCGAATAATCGGCGCTTCCGCCTCCGCCCTAGCTCTCACATCCGCGGGGATTGGAATCCCTTCCTGAGTAAAATCGGCAATCAATTGTCGCGCTGCCTCCCGCGCGTCGATTTCCC
Source organism: Verrucomicrobiaceae bacterium (assembly GCA_027487355.1). Classification (GTDB taxonomy): domain Bacteria; phylum Verrucomicrobiota; class Verrucomicrobiia; order Verrucomicrobiales; family Akkermansiaceae; genus Luteolibacter. The sequence goes on along the minus strand of JAIYDT010000470.1, from coordinate 70,011 downwards.
GTTCGACGTGGATGGTGACGACGTCTCCCAACCACATTGGTAGTTCGTCCGAGAGCCACCTCTCCAGCTTGTCGACCTCTGCTGGCAATGGACCCGTCGTATCGGTCCCGGGCCGGGGTGGCATCTTTTTGCCCTCCGGCAGGGACTTGTAATCAATACTGAAATCTCTTAGCAGCGAGATTAGGAAGTCCTCCGCCGTTGAGGGAAGCTGTTGGCCCGAGGAGCCGTATACTGCGCGAGGATTCTTTTGATCCCGGAACTCGGAGTGGAGTATTTCCGATGAGAAAGTACAGCCGGCACTCGGTTCCTTGGCCACAGCAACGTAGACACGCCCGCTCAACGTGGTGGGCGTCTGACGGGACACCTCGAGCCAATCCAGCAGTGCGTCGCGGCCCAGAATCACTCTCGGTGCCTCGTCCTTGCGCGAGACCGACCACCGCCGTGCATTCCGTGCCACCACTGGCAAATCCGCAAGATGGTTCTGGATGTGCGTCCTGATATGCTCGAATTGGATCGCCTGGTTAGCCAGAGGGTTGTCCGCCGGTCCCACGTGGGCGTTGTGAATGCCGACAAGATGGAAATTCTGATTAAAGCAAGGAGCTCCGGACGTTCCCGGTGCGGTGTTTGTGCTGTAGCGGATTCGCGTTCCGGTCTGGTCCGATTCTCGAAACCGTCCAAAGTCGATCCTGAGGGGAAATCCGTTGGGGTGCTGCGGAATGATGATCCAATCATCTAACTGAAGATTTCCTGGAGGATTGGCCGCCGATACCTTAATCCACTCCCTCCGCTGCCCGCCGCTCTTGTCCACCGGCTGCAGACCCGCCTGCTGATCGAGCTTCAGCAGGACAAAATCGAGGGAAGCCGATATCCGCGCCTTCTGCGCGACCGTCAGGGGGCCGACGACTCCATCGGGGATGACGGCAGGACAACTTTCCACATGCCATTGCGCGAACAGACCGAACTTTTTCGCGTTGGGCAGCACGGCATCCACGTCCTCCACCGGATCCCGACCCTCCGCAAAATCAAAGTAAACCTCGATACGGTTGCCGTCCGCAAAAACGTCGTCGCCCGGATTGAAGTCTTGAAGCACATGGCGGCATGTCAGGACAAGATCCGGGGCGATTAGAAAGCCTGTGCCACGTGTCACCGCTCCTCCGGCTCCACGCCGGCAAACGATCAGGCAGATCTGCCGCTTCACCGCGTCCAAAAATTTTCCCAACTCTGCCAGCGGTACATTCGGATTCCTCGCCACTAGACTGGCCTGATGGTTCTGGTAGCGCACGTCACCAGCGCTTTGGAACTGCTCCAGCAGCGCCTGCGCAGTGTCCCAGTCTCCGGTATCCCATACCTGATCGTAAAGTCCTGAAGCCAGCCGGGGCGCGTCCGCCCCATAAGCCGCAACCGTGTTTTGTGCAATCTCCTCAGGGGACAATCCGGACGCTTTAAAAAGGCCGGCGCGGTCTTTCTCGCTGAGGATGCCTTGATCCTGCACCACCCGTTCCAGGGTGGCCGGGGTGATTTTCTTCAAAATGATCTCTATCAGTGTCATGTGTGTCCCGTCTGAAAATACTGATAGACCTCGTGACCACGGATCGCAGCCGAGGTAACCGCTAAGTTCCCCGCGACAGGATCGCCGTAGTAGTGCAGGCCGCTCACCTTGCCGCTGCTGATCGTCACCACCGGCCCCCCCGAGTAGCCACCGACGGTGGAGGCGTCGTGCACCAGATCGCGGCCCCCTTGATTGATGGCAAACCGTTTGCCGAAGCTCACCCGCTTTTTCCCATCCAGGTCGGCAAACACCGCTGCGACGGCCGCAGGCGGGTTCTTCATCGTGCCTGGATGCCCGATGACGTAAAAATTGTTTCCTAGCGAGCCTGCCGCGTCGAGTGCCAGAGGAGCCACCGCCTCGAACGGTTCGATTTCCAGAACCGCGATGTCCACCGGATCTTCCGGTGCTGCCAGATAGAGGATCGATTTCACTTGCCTTCTGATCCGAGGGTCGTCCGTCCGGTGATCATGAGTGAAGTCGATGACAATCTTATAGTCTCTCCGCAGGTGCGTCCCACCCTGACCATCTGACTCCACGAAATCTATTCCATCCCTCTGCGAAAGCAGCACATGGCGGTTCGTCACCACCCGGTTCGGAGCGATCAACCACGCCGTGCCTTGGACCCACGCCGGAAATCCGATGGCAAACGAGCTGACAAAAGCGGCACCGGTAGCGCCAGCTGCGGCAATCATTTCCGTCTCGTAACCGGCGAGGTAGTTCTGCCAAAAATCGGACCCGGGATGCCGGTCCAGTCCTTCCAACCTGTTTCCGAGGACCCGCAGGGCCGGTCGTCCGCGGACGTGAATGACCGACTCGAGCGCCAGCGATTCCATCTCGGTGAGCGACTTCGAGGAACTCCCATCCAGAACCCTGCAAAGCGCGGTTCGGGCACAGGTGACAATCTCCCTCGCAAAGGCATCAGCCGCCGCGCTACCAATTGAGGATTCGCTGGAAATCCGGTCCGCGAGCAGCTTCGCATCGTTGTCGTCGGGGCAGCCTCCCGCTCCTCCGGTGCTCTCGTGGCCTTCGCGCGCGATCCCTGCGCCGCCCAACAACCGGCGTGCCCGCTCTCCAGTCTGTTCCAGCCGTACTGCCAATGGTTCGTCCATGATTCCGTCCGGATTGGATTACTGATTATCCTCCACCCCGTTTCTACGCCGCCGGATTCCCGCACGGAACGCGAGGTCGATCCCTTCCTCGGCGCTGTATTGGTCGGATTCCAGGACAACATTAGGAAACAAGACCCCGGCGCGCTCTTGCAGATCCGCCAGCGGCTCCATGAAACGCGTGAATTCTTCGGGAACGACGAATTCTGTTTCCAGTGGAACGTCGCTCAGGTTCTGTTCGAGCACAAATCCATAACTCGCGAGTCCGTCCGCCGTGCGCGCGACGACAACCTTCCAGTAACGCGACGGGATCTTCACCCGGATGCGCGTCCGGTTGCCGCCGGAACCCACGAATACCTCGTCCGCCGGATCGAGAACGGGGCCGGCGAACACGCAGTAGCGTTCCTCGGCCGCACTCTTCAGCACATGGTTTTCCAGATCGCCCCAGTTGTCCTCGCCACGCGTGTTCTGGTTGAATCCCGACACCTGTGGGGAACAGTTGGTCACATGATAGGTGTCGCCATTGGCACGCCTCAGCACGTCATAGGTTTTCCCCCAGGCAACATCGTCCCGCCGAACGATGTGCCCTTTGTCGAAGGCACCTTGATCGTTCGTATAAAAGGCGTCGGGGAGCTGATACTGGTCATCCAGACGGGGATCGGGGAACCAACGTTCTTGATCATTCGGCCCCAGTCCCGACAGCCCCTTTCGTGAATAGGCCTGGCCTTCCTCGGGCTTCCTCAGTTTGGTTTCCGCGGTGACATTCGACGCGGTGATGAGGGCCATGCGCCGCTGCTCGTGCATGATGACGGAGAAGTTCTCGTAGTGCAGCACGGTGCTACCATCCTTCGCCCTGGCGACCACCGCGGAATCGGCTGGCTCGGGCATCGGCACGGTCAAGCCGATGAACTCTTTCTGATAGCCTTTCCTTGAGCTGTAATCCTCGTCGTGCCAAGGGATCGCCATCCGTTCCTCGGTAATTTCTCCTGTTGGCCGGGTGGGCACGCGGGCAGTGGTTTCTGTCTGTCCTATCGGAGATCCCAGGCGAATCGTCACATGAAGCGGAACAACGATTTCGATCGATCTGTCATTGCTTGTGGCAGACTCGTTCCCTTGCAGGCCAAGTGGCCGACTGGAGCCCTTACCGGCCGCCGTCTGGGTAGGGGTGCAGGGGCTCAAGGCCCCGGAAACAGGAGATTCGTCCGCGCTTTTCCACCAGTTTCCCCAATTTGGCTCACCCCCGGGAGCCGTCCCTCTGAAGGTGACACCTGCGTCGATCACCCGCTGGTCGCGGCTGAGCTCGCTCGTGGGAACTCCATAGTTGGTGTCACCGTATCGGCCTCCGAAATGTAGCGCGACGACTTCGCCGTTGTTCATGTCCACCAAGGCAGAGCCGGAGTTCCCGCCCAGCGTCGAGCAGTTGTGAAGAACGGCGCTTACGAGCTTGCCGAAGCTCTCGGTCTCCCTGCGCCCTCCAAGCGTGCCCGGCTGCAATCGCTTCACGCCGAAAGTATTCCTGAAAAGGTCGTTCTGCACGTCACGGTCATTCCTCGTGTCGAAAGCCGGATAACCGATGGCGGCCACTTCTATCATCGCGTTCCCCGCGATATCACGCAGCGAGAGCTGCAACGGTTTCACATTCTCCGGTAGTTCTTCCACCACCAGAAGCGCCATGTCCCAGTATGGATGCACCATCACAACCCGCTTGACCTGAAATGCGGCAACCTGCGGACGGTCGAGTTCTTTGAGAAAATCGATGCCCGCTCGGTGTCCCGGTTTAAAGGAAAGTGTTCCTGTTCCCACGCCATTGGAGAAGATCCCGGCCACGTGTCGGTTGGTCATCACCAGGTTCTTTCCGACGACAAATCCAGTCCCTCCGTATGGATAAAGCGGATGACCGGGGAGCTCGATCCGCCCGATCGAAGGGATCGCGGATCTGAGGTTCTGCCGGATGTTCGCGTCCTCGTTGAGCTTGAGCCACATCGGATGGTCAGTCCGAAAATCGCAATCTATCACGTCGAGAACCGGGCGGATTTTCGGCAAGATGATCGCCTCGATGCCGGCGACCTGTTCGGAAGTCGGCACCTCGCCCTGCATAATGCGCTTCATCCCAGCTTCCGCCAGTTCCTGGTTACTGGAGGCTCCGGAGATTTCAGCCGCCTCGGCACCTGCCCGCTGAACTGCTCCCAAAAGCGTCTCGATGCCTTTTTGCTCCGCAAAACGAGAAAGATACTTTGCGATTTGTTCTTCTTTCGAGTTCATATCTTTATTACCTGATTAACATTAGAGGGTAAAACTTTCGAGATGGTCTCCCATGGGAGAGGTTAAAATGTTGGAAGCTTGCTTTTGGCATTTCTAGCCGACCCGGATGACCAATGCGTATGACTGCGCGCCCAAGCTGATTCTCACGGCCGTGACCGTAATCGTGAGCACTCCCGCGGTCGGAGCATCCCAAACCACCTGCTCCACGTTGTTGACGCGATCAAAACCGGGATCGTTCGGCTGTAAGTTGCCGTGACATTCCGTGCCGGCACTGTCACGGACGATGAGGTCAAGGTCGCTCTGCAAGTCTTCACCAGGTGGATCCGTCCATACCAAGGTCACCTTAATCTTGGATCCGGCGGGAAGTGTAACCTCGCGGCTTTCGGATTCTGAGGTATCCAATTCGTTTCCCTCATCAAAAAAGAAGAGGGAGACCGAGGCGTCATGGTTAATAGCTGTTGCCACGTTGACCCGTCCAAAGCCTTCGCTGTAATTCGGAATGAGGGGGGCCTCGGATGGCGTGTATTGGCCACGCATATCGGTCGCTCCATTGATCAGTAGCGCTTTGATCAGTGCCGCGCTGGGATTAATCGTTGTCTGCTGCGTGGCGAGCCACTGTCGCACCACCGCTGCACAACCCGCCACAAGTGGAGTGGACATGCTGGTCCCCCGCGAGAAGCGGTAGTCTGGATCGGCGGTGGGCATCACGACCGAGGCCGCTGGCATTCGGCGGGATCGGGCGGACAAAATGAAAGTACCCGGGGCCACCAAATCGGGCTTGATTCGTCCGTTTGTGGTAGGTCCTCTTCCACTGAAAGCTGCCATGCCGTCAGGATTGTGCGCTTGGTGATCATTGCTGATCGGTGGGACCGGCCAACGGTTGTCCGGTCCCCATGTAAGTGACACCGGCGCAGCGTTCGGAGCAAATGGATTGCCAGGCCTGAAATTCTCGCTAGCCCCGACCGTCAGGCAGTTTTTTGCGGTACCGGGTGCGGTGACGGACCCCCGGGTAATGTCGCCGCTGGCGCTGACATCCACGCCTTCGTTTCCCGCGGCAAACAAGACCAGGAAATTGCGGTTCTTGTAGACGAAGTCATCAATTTCACTGGCGTTTGCACTGTAGCGTCCGGCCGAGCGGGGTGTTCCCCAGGAGTTCGTGTGCACGCGCGCTCCGTCATTGGTATACGGCTGGTCAAAAAGATAATGTAGGTCGGCCGGAAGTCCGCCAAGGGCGCTTCCGCTGGATTGATAGCAGCTTTGCAATACCAATCTGGCACCCGGGGCCGTGCCCTGAACGCGTATCCCGAGAGGAGCCGAATTCCCGTCACCCAGCACGGATCCTGCTACATGGGTACCATGCCCTTGCGGGTCACTTGCATCCGGTGGATTGACACGACCGAGTGCATAGAGGGTTTTCACCTTTCCGAGGAAGGCGGGATGGATCGTTGAGTCCTTCTTGCCGTTGTCGAAACCGGTGTCCGCCACGGCCACCACCTCACCTTCACCCGTGAAAGCAAGCTGATCCGGTCCGGTAACCTCCGGCACGGCCAGAATGTCCCGCGCGACATTGTTGGACAGCTCGTATGGAAAGACCTTTTCGATCTTGCTGACCACGTCCAGCTTTTTGATCTGTTCGATCGCGGATGACGAAGCCAGCAATCTGACCTTGTGTTCACCTTTGTTCTCTCCGGGGATTTGCTGGTCCACCGCCGCCTCCACCTGCGGTATTCCCCGTTCCGGGGCCACATCCTCGTGAAAGATCACGTCCACTTCTTGCACTTCGTCGCGAGGCCGGCCTTCGGGCGCAAGCATCTCTTCGAAAGCCATCAAGCCGGCCCTGTCCGCCAAATGAGTCAGTGCCGGATCGACCTTGAAAGTCTCATAGTAAGGAAGGACCGCCGTGACAAAGGACAGTTCCCGCAACTTGTTCACATCCGGGGATGGGAAAAGGCATTTGAGGGTATTGACTGGCACGGATTGCTGGATGGTGGCCCCGGCCTTGGCCAGCTCATCCTTTTCAGAGCGCGTCAGGTCGTGGGAAACCTCCACCAGCACGTAGTCAGTTTCGGCGGGCGAGGCTGGCGAGGCCGCCGCGGCCATTTCAAAGGAGGCTGGGGCGTTCAGGTCCAGAACGATGTTGTTGATTCTAATGGGCATGGCCAGGGAGACGGGTTAGGACTGACGGTCGATGCGCGGGTCAAGACAAGACCTTGGCCGCGTAGTGGACCTTGTCGCGGTCCCCCTCTCTCCAGGAGAAGTTGACGGTTGTGTTCTTCTTGCCAACGGCGCCCAGTGAACCCCAGTAGGCCGTGGGATATTTTTCCTTCGCGAGTCCGCCGGTAACCACAATCACGACATGGCCGTGTGCCCTGGCTGGATTGTGCTCGCTGCCGCGCAATCCGCCAACGACCAGTTCCCCGGCATCCGCCGCCTCCTTGGCCTCCACGCCGTTAGCCAGCTGCCGCCAGCCGTGTCCCGTGATGATGCCGGTGATCTGGTCCGCGTCGCCAGCCAAGCCCGTAACTCCGAGGGCTTCCGAGACAGCCTTCACGAACGCGTTGCAATCCGATTTGTTCGCTTCCCAGTTGCTTTCGCAGATCGTGAGGACGCGGGCGGCCGTGGAATTCACGGTTTCCATAAGCATTGTCCGGCTTCTGGTCGCGGCAAGGAACGCGGGAGTTTCAGAAGCGATTTCGGAAACTTCCCGCCCGGCTTGTGGTGCCGGCTGCCGGTTCAGCCTGTCTTCTAGGATCGCCACCCGGTCTGTCATGGGCCTGTTGTCTGACGGTGGTGCTCCGCCGGGATAACCCTCCCCTTCCGCGGTCAGCGGATTCTTGCGACGGCCATCGAGAAACCAAGTCCATGTGAAGGCTCCTCCCGAGTTTTTCACGAGAACTAGGAGCAGGATGAAGTAACCAAAAAATCCCAGGAATAGGCCTATTCCGTAGGCTCCGAACATTTGCGCCTTGGTAACTCCGGATGAGTTGGACTCAAGTAGAGTCATCACCGAAGCGCCGCCGATGATGCCGATGAGCGTGGTCAAGTCGCTGAACTGGACGTCGCCTTTCCGATAACGGTTGATGTAGTAGACAAACCAGCCAATCAAGGCACCGAAGGTGCCGGCACCGAGGAGGGGGAGGATGTTCGAATTCATGGTTTGGAGGTATTGGATTGAATGAAGAGAAGAAAGGTCGCGTGGGCGGCGGCACCCAGGAGCAGTCCCGCGGGTGCTACCCACCATGGTCCGGCGAATGCGGCACCCGTGAGCAGGCAGGGGATGATGCATGCGGCACCGATGGTGCAGCCTTGGAGCAGCCGGACCCGGTTGCGGCCAAGCAGCACCGCGACCCAGCCGATCACCAGCCCGACAAGCGCGTGCGGCAAGGTGGTCCAGATATAGACTTCCATATTCATGGCAAGAAGGCGAACTCGAGGGCATCGATCTCCAGCAGCACCGGGCGGGCATCCTTCCTGGACGTCGCCTGGAGCCCCAGGACGAACATGGGACTCGTGATGGCTTGGATCATTTCCCTCGCATGGCTTCCGAGGAAGTCCACGTAGCGCTTCGCCAGATCCTTGGCGAGTATTTCCGCCGTCGTGTATTTGTAATCGGTAGGCAGGATCAGGAAGGCATTGGTCAGCGCATTTCCGCCGACGGTAAAGGAATGCTTGCAGTCTACCCGGAGATCGTAATAGGCACCGAGCTGGGTGCCGAGCACGCGCTCCAACAGGTTCTGAATGGCTGCCGCCAAGGTTGTCTCGCTGAAGGTGTCGCGTGGAATGTTCGCGGCCCGGACTGGCTTGGAGAACCGGTTTGCCACTCTTAACAGTTCGGGGTAATAGACCGGGCCGCACTCGTAGACCAGACTTGGAGTGGGGACGCGCCCCAGAATGCTTGCGTTGCGCTTCAGTCGCAGGTTGGGCCGGAAAGCAGTGACACTCTCGCCGACGAACAGGTTCAAGATTCCATTCTCCGCCACACCATCCGCTTCCGCCCTGACGCTGAAGTGGGTCATTCCCGGGGGCGGCAAGGGTTCCGCCGTGTCAGTCCGTGCCACCACGCGCTTGCGGTTCGGGTTGCTATCACCCTTGAGGAGCAGGGGATTTGTGGAAATTTCATTGATGGCGCAACTGAAGTGGTCGGTCACGAGCGGCTTTGCATCGTCCGCCAAAGCTGCCGCTTTCGGGAGCAGGTGACGGTTCAGCGCGCGCAGGAGCGGAGGGAATGCCTGCAGCGCCACCGGACCATTGCCAGCCATGTCATTCCACCAGGAAAGGGGTTGATTGGCCAGTTGTCCCAGCACCACCAGGTCTTGCAGCAGGTTGGTGCTCGGCCACCCGACGCTGTCTTCCGCCAAATCTGCCGACGGTGGTTTTTCCGGATCGGAATACTCCACCGCCAGATAGATCGTGTCGTTGGAATTTGCTTCCGCACCGACCATCACTTCCCATCCCCACACTCCCAGATATTCCGGTTCGACCGCCCCATCCGGCGGATGCAGAGCCACGCAGGAGGGCATCATCGGCTCCGTGGGGAAACGCCTCAGGACGGCGGGAATCTTGAGGTTTTCCGGGGTGTAGGATAGGTGTTGTGCTTTGTCGCCAGGGATCCCGGCCTCCACCAGTTCCAGCCATTGGCCCTGGTTGAAGACCTGGCTCTCGATGTCGTCAGAGGCGGGAAGTTGCAGGTGGGTGATCCGCCCGGCGAACGCCGTGGTGGTCCAGGCATCGAAGGTTTTCTCGCCCCCGGGTGGCAAATCGTAGGTGACCGTTAGATAGCCCTTGCCTGCCGGGCCATCGCCGGGAGAACGGTCAAGGTCGCCCGCGGGATTCAATACGAAGTCGGAGAAGGTCGGCCGGGTGTTGTCGGCGTTCCCGACATCGTGCCTGATGTCGGCCGTTGTCACCCCGTAGAAATTGATCACCGGCTTCCGGGTGTGCAGGACGGCCGGTATGTCCACGGGCCACTGGACCAGGGCATCGATGCTGTAGAACATGCGTAGGTCGCGCTGGAACGCGTCCTTGCACATGCGGGTTACTCCCCCTTCCATGAAGGGTGTCTTGTCGAAGACGGGCACCACAAAGTGGTTGCTCGAGTCGCCCAGCGTACTGGCCACCTGATCCTTGCTGCCGAGAATGGCATTCCACAACAGCTCGGAGGTCACATTGCCTTGCCGGTCCTTAACAAAGGTCTTGGCAGTTAGATCCAGCGGCTGTGCCAGTTGATCCAACAGTTCGAAGCCACGGCGGCCCAACAGGTCATAGTCCGCGCGGGTGACGGAAGTTTGCTTGAGGGGCAGGTTTTCCCAGTGCCCGGCCGCACCGTCGGCGAGGAAATCCGGGGTTTTGAACGACTCCGCCCCCAAGGTGGTGCTGAGCGGGCGCGGTGTGGAAAACAGGGGGGCATCGGCGCGTGCCGTGGGAAAGAGCGCATCAGGCACGAACCACAGCTCGTGCTCGTTGAAGCGGTTTCTGCGGCCTGCGGCTTGGGTCCGGAAGCCGGAGCTAAGGTGCAGGGAGAACTTGATTATCACATCGCGGAAGCTGGGTCCCTGGACCGATTCCAGATTGGCTCCCGCCATTGGCTTGGGATCATCCTTGAGGGCATTCGCAGCCAAGGGGATCACGTGCCTGCAGCGCAGGACCTGGGCCCGGATGCTGTCCTTCAAGAAATCCGGATCCTTGCCCAACAGGTCATCGAACGGCGGATGAAACCGCGGTTCCTCGCGTTCGATCACGACCTGCGGGGCGAACACGCATGGCCGTCCGCCGTCACCACCCACCGCGTTGAAAGCCACGTCGAACGTGAAAGCCAGGGGAAGAGGTTCCTTCTCCCAGACGATTGCCTTCTCCAGCAGCCCGAGCAAGCCTGCCTTCAACGTACCGCCTGTCCCTGGGCTGAAAGTGAAGGGAGAATCCACTTCCGCCGTATCCAGAAGTTTCACGCTGACGTCGTTCGCCGCGCCGTTGAGCTGGGCATTGATGCGTCGCAGCTTGCGGATCGTATCCAGCCTGTCCTTCTCTGGAATGTCCGGGGCGACAAAAGCCACCTCAAGGGTCACTTCACCGGCTGCGGAGGGAAACATTCGGAAAGTGAAGCCGGGCCACTCGCCCGGAGGGATGAGAGCGTCCGTATAGAAGAGTTTCCGATCCTGTTCCCCTTGGCCAGGCAGGAGCCGGTTGCCAAAGATATCGCGGTAAGCCGCAGTGATGCGGATGGAAGCGAAGGCCGGGCGGGCCAGATGGCTGAAGCCATCCTCTTCTTTGGCGAGGCGGAGAGTGTTGCGATAAAAATAGAGTTCTGGTACCGGGGGATCTGCGGCGGACTTTTCGGGATCCGGTTCGGGCTCGCGGTCCAGCGCGATGCAGGGAAGCGGCATGTCGGCCTCGTTAGTCTGGCCGTTCAAACGCTTTACCGGGGAGAGAGCTTGTCCGGAATCGCCCTTGCAGGGCTCCGACACCCATTCGCTTGTTCGGATTTTGCCAAGCGGTGCTGTGGCGTCTTCGATCCAGGAGATTTTCTCCCGGTAGTAGCTTAGGATCTCTCCGTCAGCCCCCTTTGCCTCGAAGTCCAGAAGATGAATGGAGCGCGAGAAGCCCACAGGGGTGGAAGGTTTCAGTTCCACCTTCGGGTCGGCGGTGGTCAGTTCGGGCAGGCGACGGCGCCAAGCGAAGGACAAGCAGCCCATGGGCGTGTAAGGCTCGATGGCCAGGTGTTGCTTGCCCTCGAATCGGACGACAGATGGCTCCTCCGGTTTTTTGGGATCATACCCTTCTTCATCCCGGGTCTTTCCCACGGGAAAGGCCGCGGCATTCGCGGCCAGGGGCAGTTCTTGGGAAAGCGGCAGGCCTTCCGCTGTTCTGACCGGGAAAAGGATGGCCACGACGAGCGTGTACTTGCCTTGAGGGAAGGAGTGGTTTTCGCCGGAGTAAGGGCGGAAGTAATAGCCGCCCGAGTTGGTGATGCTGCCCATCTGCAAGAGCCGGATGGTGTTCACCTCATCCCTTTCGGTGACCGCGTAGGGATAGTCCACCGGCTGGGGGCCGTCATCCTGAAGCACGGTCTCCCCGGGGCGGGCTAAAATCGTTAGGTTGCGGCGCGCCATCACCCACTCTTTGAATTCGAGGCGTTCGGCATCCTGGCCTTCCGGTGCTGGCGTTTCCACCCAGATCTTCAGGCGGGCTTCTTTGGGGAGGTTGCCGTTGTCCGACATGGGGGGCAACAGGTTCAACTGGTCCAAGTACCAGCGTTCGTCCTGCGGCACGCCCTTAAGTTCAAAGACCGGGGTTTCGGTGCTTCCGGAGCCCCAGGCCGGATTCATGGGGCAGCGGACGAGAATGGCGGCCTGCCACTCGCCGGGTGGCAGAGGCTCAAGTTTCTGATAGGTGGCATTCCCCATCGTCTCCTGCCAGACACGGCACAGGGTAACGGGAGCCGGTCCGGGACGTGGATCGTCCGCTCCCTGTTTGTGCGTGGCGTTCTCGTGCAGCACGGCTGGTGGCAGGCGGAGCAGTTTCACTTCCGCTCCTGTCGTCTCATGTTTATAAAAGACCTGGTTCTCGGCCGCCGGCCGGTCCGGAAGGCTGAAGAGACGCTGCTGGAAGATCCAAGTGGGCAACTGCTTCTCTGCTTCCAGCTTGAAGTATTGTGCGGGGTTCTCCAGTGCCTGGCGCACGGCCGCGTTCACGGGGTCAATTTCTCCGGCAGGAGGGACAAGATCGGTCCGGATGGGAGCGCCATCGACCTCCAAGGTCACCGCGACACCCTTGTGAAGCTGCGGGATGGTAGTCACCGCTTGCCGGCCGTCCAAGATCGTGGATGGCAGGACTTGGCCGCCCTCGTCGGCCTGTCGGGCGCCGTGCAGAAGCGAGCGGTTCAGATCTTGGGCGATGGTTTTGAGAATACTGGCCATGAAGGGAAAATAGTTATTCGGATTTTGTCAGCTGCTGCCAGAGTTCGTCCCATGTGATGCCCACGGGCATTTTCGCGGCATCGTCGGAGATTGCGATCAGGCGCTCGGTCTCTGACAGGAGGGAACCGGTCAAGGCGCGGAGATAGTCCACGAACAGGCACAGATCGCCGCCGCGGAGTCCGGTAGCGACCCTGAGCTGCCGGGGCTGGATGTCAGGGGAAGGACCTGGCGTGCCATTCTCGTCGGCATTGAAACGCCAGCGCACGCCGGGCCACCCCGGCAGGGCGGCGAAGTCCGCCTCCAGACCGGGGTCCACCCGGTTGAGTGATACGGCGAATTGTCGTGCCAGCGGGTTGTCCGGGAGCGCAACCAAGTCCATCAGTTCCAGCCAGAGCGATTGGTCCTCCAACTGCGCCCGTACTTCCTTGACCTGTTTGCGCATGATCCTGGAGTCCGCGGCTTCCGCCGGCTGCATCACCCAGCCGAGCATGAACTTGCCCAGCTTGTGAAACCCATGCATGACTTCGGGCGCCGCATTTGGATCATTGACACGCAGCATGAGTTGCGTGACCACACAGGGCTGGTGCTCTGAGGGAGAAGAAATACCCAGGTCCGCAGGATCCGCCACACAAGGCAGGAGCGCCACGAAAATCTCCAAGTCCTGCTTGCCCGGAAACGCCTGGTAGTCCGCTTTCCATTCCACCTTTGTTACGATCGGCGCGGCATCATCCGCCAGGGCTTGGGCACCGTTCCCGTGAATCAAATCCGCGGAGTAGCCGCCCAAGGTCTCCTCCCAATACCAAGTGCCACGGAACTCCAAGTCAAAGAGTTTCACCCTCACACAGCCGATCGTCACCCAGATCTCCACGTGCACGTAGATGCCCACCTCCGCGAAGACCTTCACCGGCAGCGTCAGCCCGTAGTGGTCGGCTCCCTTGAGCGCCAGCACGCGGCGGATCTCGAAGCCGACCAAAGCGTAAGCGCAGAACTCCGCCGTAGCCCGCAGGATGATGAAGTTCACTTCCACCCAGATCCGCAGCATGATGCCCATGGTGCCGCGGATGCCGTAAAGCACCGGCGTGCGACTGCTGTCTCCCTTCCGGAAGGCAATGCCGCCTTCCAAAGTGCTGAAGACCGTGAGCGAGGCCTCCCCGTGGAGGATACCCATCTCGAAGCTTCGCCCGATGCCCGCGCGCATGGCCATGCCAGCGCTAATGGCTTGGTACTGCTTCAGGTCGCTGGCGGCCGGCGGAGTGTACCCGTCCATCGGCGCAGGCAGCGCGATCCAGTCGGCGCCGAGTCCCGAGGTATAGCTGAACCAGAAGCCTCCGGATCCAAGGAAGATCGCGATCTCGAGCTGGAAGCACCGGCTGAAGTCATTGTTCCAAGGGTAACCAAGGTCCACCTTGAAGCCGCCGTCGGTGAAGATCTCCAGGCCCAGCTTCGGCAAGCGCACCGTGGCGATACCTACCTGGAAGGTTCGCAGTGAATCCGGCAGGGAGACCTCTGCGGAAAACACCCCGTCCTCAGGACCGAGCTGGCGATACATCGCATCCGCAGAGAAGCCGGATTTCAGGAGCTCGACACGCAGCCCGTAAACCGGGGGATTGTCGCAGGCCGCGATCCAGATCTGGACCAGCTCAACCAGGTCGAATTCCGCGGCGATCACCCAGGCGTCGGTGTCGGCCTCGTAGGGCAGCAGGGAGCAGGCGTCGTTCGTGGCGTCCTCATTCCCGTGTTCATCCTTTTCCCGGACGTTCTTGAGGATATTCTTGAAGTTCGTGACCACCTCCTTGGTGGTTTTTCCCGCGGGTAGGCTGATGCGATGCCCGGCGGCGATGTACCTGAGCCAGGAACCGTCATCGGTCCGGGCTAAGGCCCAAGACATACGGCGGCCTTTCTGGATGGGCACGAAGATCGCGAGGTCCAGATCGGCCTCCCGCGGCCATTCGTATCCCAGGAGCACCAACCGCGCCTTGCTCAGTACGATCGCGAAAGCGGTGGGCTTGTTGTCGGGCCCCTTGCACGGCTTGAGCGTGGCCGAGTCGGCGCGAATCGATACGAACGACTGAATGCCGATTTCGAATGATTTGCCGTTCCAGTTGGGAAAGCTGATGCCGAGACCCAGGTTCTGGAGGTCGAAACCACCGGCCTTCCAGCCCACGAGCAAGGGTAGTTTCAGGCCCTTGCCCCCGGAAAGTTTGCCGAGGAACCCGAGATCCAGCTCGAAATCGAGCCCGAAGTGGAATTCCAGCGAGGGTCCGCCCCACTTACCGAGTGGTAGGTAACCCAAGCGGTCGAAGCTCAACAGCTTGTCGAGGGCCATGCGGAAGCTCTTGAACTTGAGTCCCAGCGAAGAAAGCAGAGACTTGCCGGTTTCCCCGAAATTCACATCGGCGCGGATGCTGTCGGCACGGAAGCGGCACTTGAACGGGTGGTCCGTGTCGCCGGTGTTGTAGTCAAACTCGAGGCCCAGCTTTTCCACCGAGACCTTCTCGACTTTGAACAAGTTGAAATCCGGAGGTTCTCTGAATAACAGGTCACCGGAGAAGCCGAGGAAGGAAACGATGCGGTTCTTGTCGAAACTCGTGACTACGAACTCGGCCCGGGAAATCACGAACTTTTCCAACCACGAGTTGGCGAACTTGACCTCTTCCGGTTCGGCGGTCACCAGGCTGAAAACGTCCTCGGTTTCGCCCCGCGGATTGCGCCGTGACTCATAGGTTCCGCGAAGGGGCAGCACGTGGCCCTTGCCCGCTTCCGCCTTGTCCTCCGCCTTGTCCCAGAACAAATGGGTGAAAGACGCGTCGACCTCGGCGTCGAAGCTCGATACCTGGCTGTTGGCGAACTCCACCTTCAGGCTCTTCACCTCGAACCCGTAGCTGGTTTCGGCCGTGGGGGAAGGAGCATTGTTGGGGGCGGGCGGCTTGTCGGAGGAGGTTGGGCCGTCGAGCTTTTCCCCTCCGGAGTCATAGAGCATCAGGCCAAAGGCCGTTCCGTTTCGCGCGTCGGCATTGCCCAGGTCGCTATCCCTGACCGGCAGATAGTTCAGGCCCAAGTGGTGCAAGCGCAGGCCACCTTTTGCCATGCCCGGCTTCAGTGCCTCGAAGAGGTTGGGCATACCTCCTTCCGGGAGCGAGAGGTTCAACAGCAGGACTCCTTGCCAGTCCGGGTCGTCCCAGATGGCTTTCAAAGGTTTGGGGATCTCCTGCTTGCCATCCGCGTCCGGCGCGTGGACCCATTTCGACAGGTTGTTGTCCTCCACTGCGCTTCCGGTCCAAACTGCATTCTTGGCCAGGTGTTCGCGGCAGGCCCACATCGAGACGTCGGGCAGCAGGTCCTTCAAGGCCTTGCCCTTGAAGTATTTGAGCACCAGCACAGAATCCTTCAGGTCGGCTCCCATTTGAAAGCTGAAGTCCCTGACCTTGAGTCCGGGCGAGACTTGGATCACTGCCGATGCCATGGTGTCGAGTTTCCTCATCACCAGAAACAGGTCCTTGGCGCGCAGGGCCCGCTGGATCGCCTCATAGACGACCGTTCCAGCTCCCCCCGGGTTTGTCAGCGTGAGCTTGAACTCCTCCAGCGCTGTTCCCCCGCTGGGGTCGCCGAACCGCAGTTCCTTGTAGTCCGCCCCGAGGTAAGAGGAGATGATGCCTTGGGGAGTAATCGCTGGCTTGAATGCCGTTGCCGGAAGATCGTCCGCCGGGTCCAGTTCCAATCCAGGTCCGGTGCGGTTCACCAGCGATCTCCGTGCTGTCGCGAGGAATACCTGTTCGTAATCGTAAGCAGGGGGGGCCTCAATATCGTCTAGGAGGGCCGGCGCCACGCGGGATCCTCCATACGGAAAGAAGGGGACCGGTGTGCCGAGCTGCCCGTAGGCCAGGCTTTTGCGCTCAAGCGCTGTCACGGGGACGTCGTCCGCCGGGGCGTTGGAATCCCTTGTCGACTCGAATGCGGGGGAACGCTCGGGTTGGGTGTGGAAATCGGCCGGTCCATTGCCCTGCCTTCTTACCGTGAGGCGTGACGTCGTGATGAATCCTGTTCCATTATGAATCACGTTGCCGTCCGAAGTTCCGGGCGGAGCCTTGTCCCCTTCCACCTTGAGGACCGCCGCATGCCCCGGTTCAAAGCGCATGATGTCCCCAATCCCGACCTCAACATATTCAGTTGCACTCTTGCCGGTGATAATCCGGTATGTGCCGATCTCTGCCGCTTCTGACGGAAGGCCCTCGATGCCAGCAACGACGAATTCGCCATGCGGCACGAATGCGACGGAAGACGTGGATAGCACCCAGCCGGTTTGGGTCTGGCGCCCTTTTGTCATCTCGAATTGAAGCAGGGCGGAGGCTCGTTCCGGAGAATCCGGGGCTTGCAGGTAAACGGCAAGTCCCTTGTCCGTCGTCACATGGGTCTTGAAGGCTTTTCCGTGCGGGAACTCGATCCTTGACCGCTGTGTCCTAGCGTTGTGGTTTCCCTCGTCCCTGGGATCAAGCGCGAAGAAACAATCGACGCCTTCGATCGAAGAAAGAAAGCTGCCGTCCAGCACTGCTTCGCATTTGAACTGGTCGGGACCCGGACTATTCGCGGTGCGCCGATACACGAACCTCAACGGCAAACGGGAGACTACCTTGCTTGGAATACCGACCTCGATAGCACCTGCGTCGACCAAGCTTGACGGTTCCCCGTGTTTGACAATCCGGAAGGGGCGTTCCAAGTCAATAAACAGCGACGTTGCCTCGGCGAGATTCACATTCTGGGATTTATCCCAAAGAGCCCACTTGGTGGGTGGGGAGTGGGCCAATGCGAGCTTTCCCTTGTCCCAGGTGATACCCAGTCCGTCGAGCTTCGTCAGGGTTTGTACCGTGTCTCCCGTACGACAGAGCAGTTGCAACTGTCCTAGCGATACCAGCGCCTGCTCGCCGTTAGGAAACGTGTGGCGCGGATCGCCTGGGGCAGGCCCCATCCAATAGATGATGCGATCCCACACGGAGTTCGCGACCGCGACGGCGGCGTAAGCCGCGGCACCGTCCAAGGGAGAAACAGTCACCCTAGAAAAGAAGCATAACGCGCGGCGTTTGGTGCCTGAAAGGGTCGCCGCTGCATTCCACTTTTCAAGAAGATCCGGCATATCCAACGGATCCGCTGGCAAGGGCTGATCGCCGGGAATCTCGAATATAAAAGCGCAATCGGGCTTGTCCGCACGAGTGTAGGCGACGATGCGGTCCTGGACAAAGCAGCGCTGGAAGATCATGGGCGGAAGGAGAGGCTGTCACCGGGATGCAGTTGGGTCTGCTTCAACAGAGTGGGGGAAGGAGCAGTCCAAAATCGGAACTCCACAAAGGTGTAGGATAAACCGGTGGTGGGCAACCGTCGTGAGAAGCTGAAGAGTGGATCCGTTCCGCCTACGTTTGGCGAGGGATCTAAAAGTCGGGCCGCGTTCCTTTCCAGAAATTCAGCAAGTGTCATCTTAAATGGCACCCAGGCCGGCGGCTGCCCGTTCATCGATACCGGCACTTCCACGTCTACCCAGGTTTGATTCCCGAACACGCCGGGCCAATAACTGATCCCGTCCCCGGCCTGACCTGGCGAAGCGCCCCCAGTGCTGAAGACCGGATTGAAAGCCTCGAGGTCTTTTTGCTCCATGTTGCGAGTGGATTGCCAGATGACAAATCTGCGGAAAACGGATGGAACTAAGCCGGCGTCCGGGCTCCCCGCCTCCGCTCCGATCGCGTCGGTGGACCAAAACTTGTTGTCCTTATCGTCTCCCGGATCTGATTTTGAGTATTCGGAAGGAATGAGCAGCAGCAGGTCCCCTTTGCCAACTACTCCGGAGATGGGGGACAACAGCATCTTGTTCCGGAGATCGAACTCGTTGAACACGGGGATCACCTTGTCGGTGAGTGTGGCCGGTTTGTTTCCAAAAGGCAGGATCTTGTCGGCGATGGCTTCCTCGCCTACCTGATTGGGCACGCCGCCAAAGACAGCGACTGCCTTCAAGCGACCCAACGCCCTCTCTGAAAGCGGAGCCAAGACGCAACTTTTGGATTCCTCGACCAAGTCGATTGTGGAGGTTCCCGTGTTAGTCTGGCGGGTGATGTTTTCATACCCCAAACCATACAAAGCAGTGCCGCCCCAGTGAATTGCAAGTCGCATGCCGGGGCGTAGGGGGATGGCTCCCATCCTTTTCCCAGGGGAATCCATTCTCCCATTGACGGAACGGCTGAGGTGCGTGGGAAAGTAGCGATCCTTGACTGCCTTATCTGCTGCGAACGCGTCGAAAGACGCCGTCGTCAGTACTCGATGCCAGAATTCGAGCAGCTTCTCCTCGATGGGATGTTGAAAGCCGTCGATAGGCTTCCTGAAGTAATCAAAGAGATACTTTGGCTCGTTCAACCGAATCAACCAGCATGCAAACTCACGCTGCAGTAACTGAAACTCAGTCCAGTTCAGCTTGCGGATCTCCTTTATTGTGGCTGCACTAGCCGAGAGTATCAATGTCGAACCCTTTGACTCCGTGCGGAGAATGTTGATTTTGTGAGTCGGTGAACTAATCAACGGGAACTGAATCAAGATGGCTGGAATTCGATTGTTCTTGAGCAAAATGTTGTCCAATTTTTCCTCAACTCCCACAGGATCAATTCCCACATTTCCTGCAATTGATGGGAAGATTACCGGAGCCCCTGTAGCATTGTCATGGGGGCCGCAGCTCGTTCCGCTGATCCAAGTCAAAGGTATGACTTCGAATAGATCCCCACCATTTGCCACTGGTGCAAGCAGCGTGGAAGCGGCACTAACTAATCCCAGCACGCAATAGCAGCACTGCCTAGAGATCTTGTTACTAGATGCGACAAGTAATTGGGTGTACGATGGCAATACCGACGCCCGCAAATTCAATTCATCCAAATTATTCATGCACACAGTTGAATACGAACGATCTAGTTGCATTTAAAAAACTCAAGCGCGGTTCGACTTTTACCGCAAAGACAATGATTCAGCCTTACGAAGGCTTATCAGTAAGCTCGTGAAAAAATTGCTGCCAAGCGCACCAGATCTCGGAGTATTACACATTTGTGTTAGGATCTATCGATTTTGAAATTCAAGCGCAAGGGAATTCTGCTTGTTTGATAGACCTACTCGGATCATTTCCGTTGCATGCGGCTTAATTTCAATTGTCTACAAGCATGCAATTTCCAATCCGCTGTGCCAGTCAGTTGGAAATCGAACGGCACATTTCCGTCTCGCACCAGCAAGTTGCCGGCCTTCAGCCTTACCGTCATCGACATGCAACACACCCAAAGCAGTCTGGAACAGGCCGCTTCACTCAGCGATGAGGGATCGAAGCTGTCACCGCCGTCGATCAGGATGAAAGAGGGCAGGGGAGAGGGCTCCTCTGCCTCGCCCATCAAACCTGCCAGCAGCAGGCCTGCCCAGACTCGTGACCGGAAGGAATCACATCAGAAATCGCCCCGGGTGGAAAGGCATCGGCAAAAAAACGGGGACGCGGACGGCATCGGCTCCTCCACCGGTTCCTGCCAAGCGACTTGCGCCTCAGGGAATCTCTCCCTGAGTTGCTTCCGCAGTTCGTCGATCGTTCCCGTCACCCGGGAATGGAAGCACGCCCAGGAAAAATGTTCCAAAGAACAGTTTTTGGACGCCTCGGAAATCCTGCGTGCTCATTTACGATCAGGTCTAAACCAATTGAAAAAGGAGCTATCGCACGTAAAAAGACGCTCCACGTGCTACAGTCGAACATCCACAACGCCTCGGCTTGAACAGAACGAGCTTTTTTCTAGGTTTTCGCTATGGCGGCAGCAAACAACACCGACTCAGTGAATGGACGAGACCAAGAAGGAGAAGGCTCAGTTCTCAACGAGGCCGCGGATGTCAGTCTGGTCTGCGAACTCAATGAGCAGACCAAACGACTTTGGGCACGATTGACACATCGCGATGTCGCTTTCAAAGCCATCCAAGACTATTTGGACCTGAGTCATCAGGATGCCAATTATCTGGCCGTTCCTAACACCTCCGACTCGGACCTGGAAGAGTTCGTTGCTCGCCGAGTGGAACGTTCCAACAGGTTGGAAGGAATACGTCGAAAAATGCTTGCAGAAATGAACCACGTCACTCTCGAAAAATTGGCCTCCAGCTTGGCCTGTGATTCACACGACTCTCTAAACGAGTGGGTAATGACCGACCCAGTAAAGAGGCCCGTCGTAGAGGCGCTCGTCGAACTCGAACGCACAATGGAACTGTACCGGCAGGGTGTCGAGTCAATGATGGCCTCCGAATTGCTTGCCATTGCCGCAAGCACTCCGACCAAAAATGTTCCGATACTTCCCTGCACTCTTTTGAGTGCGATTCAATTCGCCGTGAGAGGAGAAAAGGTCAATTCCACCCGGCTGTTCGAATCGTTTCTGAAATTCTGGGATACCCGAGAGGACCGCTTTGCAAAGGAAATTGCCACGCTTCGTATTGAGGCTTTGGCTGGAATTCAAGGGGCGGACTTCTGGCACAAGGAAGGCAAGCCGGTGACCCAGATTTCCACCCTCTACTGGATTGTTAAAAATTTTGGCGATGAATGGCAGAGTCGCAACTCTCAGCTCGGTTTGGAGTCTTCTGCAACACAAGAAGATCGTGCCCTAGCCAAGAAGAAAAAGCAGGCCGCCGCTGCAGCAGGGAACAATAGCCGTGAAACCAAGAAGTGGCTGACGGTTTGCCATGAGTGCGTGAAGCACTTTGAGAACAAGGGCATGCCGGATACCCTCGATGAGCGACGCGAGGCGCTGAACGACTTCCTCAGCGCCGGACCGGATGGTGAACCAATCGCAAAAGACCCACGAACGCGAAGTGACTATATCGAGTTCCTAGGTACGCTCCTCAACAATCCGGGACAGATGCTCGACGACTCACAAATTGAATCGGTGCTCTACCACCTTCAGTCACCACAGGCACCTGGGAAGCAGCCGAAATTCAAAGCGGTAACGCTGGAAATCGTGAAAAAATGTTGCGCCATTCTTGGTGATGCCAATTTGATCTCCCCGCTTCGGAACTCGTAATTTGATCGAACGCCAAGACGGAAGGGAATCTCCACATCGTGCTCAGTTTCCGTTCGGCGACCTGTCACTCCGCGAATTGAATACGAACCTCTCAAATTTCCACTTGGTGGACAAAATCAGGTCCATAGCGTCGTGTTGATGTTAATTCCGGGCCTTGCGTTGCTGAAACCAAGCCTTGTGCGGGCAAGCGATGTGTCACCGGAGGCGAAGGCAGTTCCCTGCTTTGACCGAATGCGGTTTGTCGAAGCAGATCTGTGATTTGAGCCATTTGCGGTGAGTGATGCAACGTCCGGCAGGGTGGAACTGGCCGCTCAACAATCGGCCGATCCACAATGTCCAACTCAGAAACCAATATCGCTTCATCCGCGGATAACTCGCCGATGCCAATTCCTTGCAGTCCCTCCGTCGACGATTCTCAGGACTGTGCAGAAGTTGAATCCCCCATACAGCAAGCAATTTGTGAGACCGCTCCATCGGAGGCACAGACAGCCACATCCGGTAGTCATGCCGCTCCTACAGTCACACGCCTCGATCACTGGTTGTCCTTGCGCTGGTTTATCGACAAAGTTGAAAAGGTGAACCTCTTGGCGATCGCTGAGCAATACCTAGGAATCCCCGGGAAAGAAGCGGGAAAAAACCGCGAACAGGAGGAGAAGGAATTGGTCGTCCTCGTCATGGAGCACCTGAAAGCAGAATTGGCCCGCTTCGATTGGGCTGCTCAGATGATGAAAGGTGCTCCTCACGTTTACACCGGCAATTCTTGGGCTCTCCTCCAAGATCAGGACATGAGTACATTCTTGGGCGAATTCGCTGAAGCGATGGGAATTCCACGCGTCATGGCGCTGAGCCATTCGTTTCGGAAAAATCTTCTGAAGCAGTTTAAGTCACGACTCCGCGCGGAGCCGATGGGGTGTAATCCGGATCAGATCCTCGTCAATTTCGCGAATGGAACACTGCAAATTGATGACGGAGAGGAACACATGCGTCCTTCTCGAAAGGAAGATTTACTGACCTACACCCTACCATTTTCTTATGACCCCGAAGCGGAATGCCCCAAATTTGAACAGTTCCTCGCCCGCGTACTTCCCGACGAATCATCCTGTGCGGTACTCTCCGAATTCTTTGGGTGGGCATTCATCCGGGGACTGAAACTCGAAAAGGCTCTTCTGCTCTACGGACAGGGCAGCAATGGAAAGTCCGTTCTGTTTGATGTTATCCGCGCCATGCTCGGTGACCAGAACGTCACGACCTTCGGACTTTCCATGCTCTCGAAGCTTGAGAACCGCTTTCAGCTCGGCTCGTCCCTACTCAATTATGCCTCCGAATTTAAAGGGCGCTGCGACACAGACATCTTCAAGAAAATGGTGTCCGGCGAACCGCTGGAAGCTCGCCGGCTTTACAAGGATCCTCACATCATGACCGACTACGCTCGATTGGCGTTCAACGTCAACGAGCTTCCGAAGGACGCGGAACACACCGACGGGTATTTTCGCCGCTTCCTGATTGTTCCCTTCAATCAGAGAATAACGGAGAGTGAGCGGAACCCAGACCTTGCGCGGGAGATCATCGCGGAAGAACTCCCCGGGGTATTCAACTGGGTCATGGCGGGCATGCGACGCCTCCGCGAGACCCGAAAATTCACCGAATGCGGTGCGGCGAAAGAGGCGCTCCAATCCTATATCGCCGAAAGTGACACGGTGGTAAGTTTTATCACGGATCAATGCCTCGTTCCTTCGGAGGACAAGAAGGTTCCGAAGGATGCGCTTTTTCAAAGCTACCGAAAGTATTGTTCCCACAACGGCTTCACAGCGCTTCGGAAAAATGAATTCGGCAGACGCCTAAGCCAGAGCCACGGGATTCGGGAGCGGAAATCCGGAAGCGAACGCAGTTGGCTACTGGAGGTCCGAATGCCCCTGAATGAATGACCCCGGAATTGTGTCCCATGCGTCCCATGTCCCATCCATTTCTTCAAACCATGGGACGCATGGGACGCGGCGGGTTGCCAGGAATCTTCATCATTGAGCTGATCCGTTCGGGTCTCCACGTGGATACTCTTTGCCATAGGGATCGAAAGGTGGCCGTCTCACGATCATCAGAGAAAATCGTTACTTTTTTTCTTTGAAGCCTCCGAACGGGACTCGTGTGAGCTTTGCTGGCAGATGCTTGCGTCATGTTGTCCGCACGAGTCTCCAGTCTGGCATCCAGGAACGTAATGTTCCGGTTCTCTGATGGATTGCGGAACAGCGGAAAGTTCAAATGCACTGACGAATGCGTCCTGCGGTTCGAATCTATGTCGTGACCATCGAGCCATGGTGAAAGGGCCTCCAGAAAAGGGGGGCGCTACAATATGAAAAACAAAGAAAACTGCCAGCAATCGCTGGATACAGAATACCCAGAAGGTCAGGGCACGCCAGAAGTGACCAATCAGAATGGAAGCCAATTCGACTCCGCCCTGAATTCAGCGCTGGAGCAGGAACTATGTCTCGGACTGCCGTTGGATGACGTCCCCGTGGACAGTCGCTCTGACGTGAAGAAAATTCTGGCCAGCTTGAAGATTGAAACGCTTAACGGAAAGCCTGTCCTCTACTACCACGGCATCTCCGTGCTGACTCTCAATAGCGAGGAGTTCCACGCAAAGCTATTGTGCGATGGACCGGTTTTCAACCTCGGTCTGGCGTGCGGCTTCTCCTGTGTCTACTGCTACGTCGAAGCAGTCATTCTGAAGCTCGTTCACAATCTCATCGCGCGGTTCAATCGCGAGCATGAGGGGGCACTCGGAAGGAAGCTCTCCTTCAGCGAGATCGCGATACGCCGTAAAGATGCGGTCAATATCCTACGCACGCAGCTCATCCGTGCCGATGGAACTCCGATCTACAATGATCCTGCTGACAACCGGGTGGTGTATACCTCAACGTTGGTCGATCCGGCATCAAGCATGACGCTTCTCCGTGAAACAGCCGATGCTTGCAACCTGATCCTTGAGAACACCCACTGGCAGATCCGGATTCTCAGCAAGTCCTTCCTCCTCATGTGCCTTATCAAGAATAAGCTGATTGCGGAAAAGTACCATCATCGTTTGATCCTCGGCTTTTCAATCGGCACGCTCGATGACGACGTCGCTGAAGCAATTGAGCAGGGGACAAGCAAGCCATCGAAGCGTCTTGAGGCACTTCACTGGCTACAGGATCATGGCATTCGCACATTTGGAATGATCTGCCCGAGCTTGCCACAGGAGAACTATGATACATTTTCCAAATCGATCTGTGATGCAACTCGGGTGGAGAAGTGTGAGCACGTCTGGGGCGAAGTGATCAACGTGCGGGGTGAAACCTACTTGAAAACTCGGGATGCGCTTCTCAAAGCAGGTCTCGCTGATGAAGCGAAGCGTTTCGATGCGGTCTTCGGCCCGGATGCAGAAGAAAATGACTGGGAGCAGTATGCGCGGGCCACCTTTCTCGCCCACACGCAAAACGTTCCTTCCGGTAAACTGCGGTTCCTCCAGTATGTGAACAAACAGACGGTCGATTGGTGGGCGGAACAGCGCCCGCTCGGAGCAGTCCCGATTGGCAAGGTTGCGAAGCGTCATTCTGTTCTCGCTGCTGGCGAGTCTGCGCCGCAACGTCCTGTTGAGGATCTCACGGATGAGGACCGTGGGTATTTGGCAGAACGGGAGCTGAAGCTGTCGGAAGGCGTCCAAGCAACCATCACGGCAGCGGCGGCATTGCACGAGATCCACAGCTACAAGGATGGTGCGCTCTGGAAAAAGGAGCACCATTCGTTCGAGGCCTATTGCCAGTCAAAGTGGGGATACGGGAAGGCTCACGCCTACCGCCTTTTGGGGGCTGGACGGTTCGTCAGTGAAATCGCAAGCTCAAATGCGACACTCCCCATCGCTGAAAGCTCGGTGGAGTTGCCTAAGAACGAAGCCCAGATTCGCCCCATCCTGTCGATCATTCCCGAGGATCATCAGCTCGCCTGTTGGAGCCACATCACTGAGAAGAATCCCCCAGCCTCTCTGACCCAAGCGAAGGTCGAGATGCTGGTAAAGGATTACGCCAAGGCAATGAAATTTCCCTCAAAGGAAAAGCCTTCAGCGAAAATCAAACCCGATGAGGTTGCGAGAGCGCATCGAGTTCTACAACGGCTGCGGGAAGTGTTGGAGAAAGTCCCAATGCCGGGTAGGTTCGATCCGCTTTTGGCAGGTATCGAAATCACCCTCGATCAACCCGTTTCTGAAACACAAATTGGCATGGACGACTCCGTCCTGCCTCCAAGAGAATCGGAACTAACTGCAGATTGCTAGATCAAGAGTTTGGCTCCGCTTCCACTCGTCGGAGTGGCGAGGCTACCCGGGGGGCATTCGGATGTCCGTTAACCCAAGCGGTGGACGACAAAATGAGGCTCCGGGAGTTTCCGCACACCTGGCTCAGCAATTGAACACAGCCAGCTAGTCCCCTCCCCGTCCGCCGCTTCCGGTGGACGGGGATTTTCTCGCCCAGCATGGCCCCGGACTTTCCCCACTTGGGGAATTCATCAGCTTGTCCACCAGTTTCCCCATTTCCACACGCGCCTGTGGAAACCGTTCCCTCAGTTGCAGCCGCAGTTCCTCGATTGTCCCAGCCAGCAGGCACCAAAGCATGCGCGGCGAAGATATTCCGGCGAACAGTCTTGGGGGAAGATACTAGTATTGACCCCGTCCCCACCCACCCTTGTCCCACCCCTTCTGGTTGTTTTGACGCGATGCCGCTCAGTTCTCCGCCGAACACTACCTGCGATTTCCCGTTCCATTTCCGTTGCCCCTACCGCTGGGAGGAGTTGGGGCCGGAAACCACCCAGGGACTCCGCTACTACGAGGTCTGCAAGAAGGATGTCCACATCGTCTCGACCCGGGCGAACTTCAAAAAATACGCCGAGCTTGGCCATTGCGTGGCGGTGCGGCTACCCAAGTGTAGATGGTGAAGGCGGTTCGAATAAATGATCGGGGATCCGTTGCCGCACGAGTGATAGACAAAGTGCTTCGAGAAATTCACGCCCCCAGGAAAATGGATTCTTTGCAGCAGCCCCCCACGGATGTCCTACCCCATTCTCTAGGGTCGATTCCTGCCGTCACTTTTAGGACTACAAAATTTCGACAATCCACTCAAACTACTCGCGTATCCGGGAGGCATTCGATTGAAGTTCCTACGTTACCTGAACACCCGAAAATTTCCATGTCAGCAAAGACTCGAAAATCCCCAAAACCAACGGTGCTGCGTGATTTTTTTAACTCCTTGGACGAGGGGACCAAGGGCCTGCTTCTCCTGGCCATGAATTTGGAGACCGGCCCGGAGCAGTCCCTAAAAGTGAAGCAGGATAAGCTCGAAGCAGAGATCCTCCGCAGAACCAAGTGATACCGAGCAGATGATCTTCGAAAGACTCACGCTTCATAACTTCCAGCGCTACGGGGGGACCTGTACGATCAATTTCCCCGATCCGAACGAGGATTCCCTGGTGGTCATTCTGGCTCCTAACAACACGGGAAAAACAACGATTCTTCGAGCAATTGACTTTCTTTTCTACGGCTCCCTTGCAGGTGAGTCCTCCGAAACCGCCTGGAAGCTGGTGACAGATGTTGTGCGGGATGAAACCGCGCCTGGAAGCGATGCTCTAGCCTGGGTTGAGGCCCGCCTAAGGTTCCCAGACAATCAGGTGCTCACTGTTCGCCGGGAAACTGCCGCGAAGTATTCCTCCGGGAAGAAATGGAGTGCCGAGCGCCCGAAGCTCCTTTGGAGGAAAGTGGATCGCCCGAACGAGCCATTCCTCGAAGACGATGGGCATCATCAGGTGAGAATCGACAATGCCGTTCCTCAAGATCTGTTTTCCTGGTTTTATTTCCAAGGTGAACCAGCCAACGGGAAAATGAGCCGC
Organism: Verrucomicrobiaceae bacterium; assembly: GCA_027487355.1. GTDB lineage: Bacteria > Verrucomicrobiota > Verrucomicrobiia > Verrucomicrobiales > Akkermansiaceae > Luteolibacter. The sequence goes on along the minus strand of JAIYDT010000470.1, from coordinate 42,218 downwards.
GGTGTAAGCGCTGGGGTTCTGGAACCTCTGAAGAAAGTGCTCCAGATTCGAAGATGGAAGGATGCGCGCTCGAACGTTCAAGCGGTGATCCAGTCTCTCAGGCAGCAGGAGACGAAGGAGGCAGGAGCCAACAAGGTATTTCTCGATCTCAGACATCGAGAGGGTGTTGTCCGAAAATCTCTTGAGGCTAATCGTTTAGAACTCAACGACCTCAAAAAGACTAGCTCAGAGCTTGTAAGAAGTCATAATCGTCTGGACGAGGAATTGGCGGAAGTCAGTTCGAAAGCAAAAGCATCTCAAGAGCTTTACTCTCAGCTACAAAAGCACAAGTTGGACGAGCAAAGAGCTGAAGGAGCTATCAAATCCGCTGACAGTCAGATCTGCGAACTCGTAAAGGGCTCATTGGCCATTCCCCTTCTTGAGCCCACATTCGACCTAGTTGATCGGCATCTGGATGAACTAAGGACTAGAAACCTACTTCCCGCAGATGTCAGCAAGGGATTCATTGAGAGGCTGATCAAGGGAGATCGGTGCGTTTGCGGTGAGTGCCTGGATGAGGCAAAGCTCAAGGAACTGACGAAGTATCTGGACCGAACTCTTGCTGCCCAGACCAATCGGGACCTTGTGGCTCTGGCCGATGCGTTGGAGGGAGGAAAGGACAGCCAGCTTAGAAAGAGGGCGGAAGAGTACCCGAAAAGACTGAATCGACTGATCTCCGAAAGGAAGGACGCGATGACACTATTGAATCGAGCCAAGGTGGCCATCGAGGGACTGATGCCCAAAATCGAACATGGCTCGATGGATCGGTTTTCTGAGCTGGTGAATCTTGTTCGGCGGATGGAAAGGGAAATCTCCGACAACAAGCGGGCGCAGGATGAAAAGGCGGATTTGATTCGTCGGCAGGAAAGCTCTCTCACTGGTCTCGCCACAGAGATCGCCAAGGCTCGCCCCAAGAAGGGGGCTGACAAGATGGAGAACATCTCAAAGGCCATCGAGGTCGCAGAGAATCTACGAGAGAAGCTGACCCAAGGTGAGAGCAAATTTCGAGAAGCTGTTCATGGTATTCTTCAGGAGCGTCTGAATCACTATTTCGGCGTTGCAACGAGCGGGAACTCCGCATGGATCGACAGAGAGACCTTTTTGCCGTCGATGCGGGACCGGAGGGAGTTGACCGTAACCAATCCGGGAGGAGGAGAGCAGCAGGTTCTCAATCTGGCCTTCGTCATCGCTTTGGCCGAGCTTCGAACGATGATCAACGAGGATATGACCGCTGCTGGCCTTGGGGGAAGGCTACTTGGGGATCAGTCCTTTGTTCTTGATTCGCCATTCACCAGTGCTGATCCGAATTTCATGAAGGCGATTGCAGAGTTCCTCCCAGGGAAGGCCCCTCAAATGCTCCTGTTACTGGCCAAACAAAATTGGCCGGACAATGTTCGTGAGACTCTGGAACCTCACGTCTCCAAAGCTTATGGCGTTCGTCTCCATACTCCTGTCTCACCCACCGACGCCGAAGCGTTCCGCTTCAATTGGAAAGGCAAGACGGTGGAATTGAGGGAAGCCCTCCCGGCTGGCCAAGCCTCCTACAGCACTTTTCACGAACTCTGAAACATGGCAGCAATCCGAATTCCCATCTGTGCCGGCGAACTACTCCCTTTCTGCGCTCGCCACCCAGATCCGCACAAGAATACCTGCTTCGACACCTACGCTCACTTGATTGTAACGGCGGCCTCAATGGGCTTCTACCTTGGTGGGAACGCCCGCACTGTTATTTGCCGAGGCTTTACCAGCCAGCCAGGGCCAATCGATGTTGCGATTTTCCGCTCGCAAGGGCTCCTAACTCAGATGATCGCACTGGGCATCGTGTGCCTACCCAGCCCGGAGGACGCGACTGAAGATGGCGATCTCGCGAAGTTGATCGAGGATTTAGCGGAAGTTGGATTTATGGAAATGGAGCGAATCCTCAGCAAGGATGGGTTGGCACTATTTCCCATGCGCCTGGCGGAATGGATTGCAAAGCCACCAGCCCAAGATCAAGGGATAATCTGATCAATCTGGCTAACCGTAATTTACGGCATTGCATCCACCATAAATTCTAGCCAAGCGGGTTTTGAATCGCTCCAATTCGATCTGGTTTTAATTGTGTCTCTTAAGCAACTCCAGCTCCAGCTTTCCTATCGAACCGGTCGTGGTGACATGGTGAAGGATCTTTTTGTTCCGTGTTTGGAGCAGTCTGTCCTCTACCGCCGGGCTGCGGGATATTTCACCAGCTTTGGTTTAGGGCTGGCGGCCCGGGGAATTGCGAGTCTGGCTTCACGGAATGGCTCGATGCGCTTGGTCGCCTCACCCCACCTTGAGCCCGCCGATGTTGAAGCCTTGCGGGCTGCGACTGAGCACCGTGAGGACATTCTCAGAAGCATTGCCTCTCGGAATATGACTGAGATCGAGGATGCTCTCCTCAAGGATCGCTTGAACGGCCTGGCTTGGCTAGCCGCATCTGGCTGTTTGGAGATCCGGCTCGCCCTCAGGCTCGACGAAGATGGAAGGATCGCGCGAGGCCTGTTCCATGAGAAAACCGGGATCTTCAGCGACGATGAAGGTGGCCATGTGGCCTTCTCCGGTTCCTCCAATGAGACTGCTGGCGGCTTGGTCGAGAACTTCGAGAGCGTGGATGTTTTTCGTTCCTGGCATGATCCGGATGGCCGGGTAGCTCAGAAGATCGAGGACTTCGATGCACTTTGGGAGAACACGACTCCTGGGCTCCATGTCATCGACTTCACATCTGCTGGATGCGAGTTGCTAGAATGCTTCCGCGATCACAAACGTCCACCGCCGGGTTTGATGCAGACTATCGTTCGAGAAAAAGCTCGGAACTGCCACTTTGGCCCCCCTCCGGGCTTCGACTTACGTGCTTATCAAGGTGATGCCATTCGGGCTTGGAGCCGAGCGGGCGGCGCAGGAATCCTCGCCATGGCGACTGGCACCGGCAAGACGTTCACTGCACTGGTCCTGGCCAGTAAAGTTGCGGAGAAGAATAAACCCTTGGTCCTCATCGTCGTGTGCCCATTCCTCAATCTCTGCAAGCAGTGGATCCGGGAGATGGCGGCCTTCGGTCTTCGCGCGCTGCCCTGCTTCGAGGGCAAAGACCAGTGGCAGCCGAAGTTCGAAGAGGGATATCAACGGCTCGGCCTCGGCCTATTGTCGGTGCACGCCATCGTCACCACGAACAAGACCTTCCAGAGCGAAGCTTTCCAAACCTGCCTCCGCCCCCATGTCCAAGGAGGCGGCCGGCATCATCACCTGCTAATCGCGGATGAGGTCCACAACCTGGGGGCCAAGGCCGTTAGCGAGGTTCTCCCGGATGGGATCAAACTCCGTCTGGGTCTGTCCGCAACCCCGGAGCGTCATATGGACCCGGAGGGCACGGCCGCAGTGTTGTCCTACTTCGGCAATATCATCTACGAATTCGGCATCCAGCAGGCCATTGCGCAGGGCAATCTCTGCCGCTACCGCTACCATCCTCACCTGGTGCAGCTCACACCCGACGAGGCCGCTGCTTACGCCGAGATCACAGGAAAGCTCGGCCCCCTGCTTGCCGGTAGTGATAAAAACCCGGAGCTAGGACAGACCGCCATGAACCTGTTGATCAAGCGGGCCCGCTTGCTCGCCAGTGCGGATAACAAGATCGAAGTGCTCGACCAGGTGCTTAGGAGTCTGCCTGCCAAGCCCACCAAGGCGATTTTCTACTGCGGCGACGGCAGGACCACGGATAAAGTGAGCGACGAGGAAGTTCGCCAGATCCAAGCCGTCGCGCGCCTTTTGGGCGAGCGTCACGGTCTGCGGGTAAGGAATTTCACCTATCGGGAGTCCCCCGCCGAGCGTGAGGAAATTCTCCGGGATCTTGGCAGCGGATTTCTTGACGCAGTGGTGGCCATTCGCTGCCTGGATGAGGGCATCGACCTTCCCGACCTCCGCATGGGCTTCCTTCTCGCAAGTTCCACCAACCCTCGGCAGTTCGTCCAGCGCCGTGGGCGCCTATTGCGCAAGTCGGAGGGTAAAAATTTCGCGGAGATCTACGACTTCGTCATCGCCCCCCCAGATCTGGGCGGGGACATCGACGACGCCTCGTTCAATGTGGAGCGATCACTCGTCCAGCGGGAACTCAAGCGGATCGAAGAATTTTGCAACACGGCAGACAACGGACCTGAGGCTCAGCTAAAGCTTCAGGAGATCCGGAAAGCCTACAACTTCCTCGCGACAGCCGAAAGCTAATCATCATGCAGATACAGTCCGAACCCCAGACCCTTGAGCGGATCTTCACCGGCGTGGCGACCCGCTATGCCGTCCCACATTACCAAAGGGACTACACCTGGAATCAGGATCAGTGGGCCGAACTCTGGAGTGACATCAACACCGCTTTCGAAGGTGACCGGGAGTACTTCCTCGGAAGCTTCGTCTTGAACACCGAGAACCTCGCGGATGAGGGGATTTACGAGATAGTCGACGGGCAGCAGCGGCTTACCACTTTCACGATTCTCTTCGCGGTGATCCGCGATCTCGCGAACCACTTCGTTCACAACTCGACCCACGAGTCCTATGCAGCCATCGGTCTGAATGTTGATCCCAATCGCGACAAGGCGCGGAGGGCTGCCACGAAGGCCGGTACGCTGGTCGTTCACCTCAGCGAACCAGACAACTACTTCCTCCGTCTCAACGACAAGGATCATCCTGTCTTTTACGACAAGGTCCAGAAAGAGAGCCCACCACTCCTGAGCAAAGAAGAGCGGCAGACGTTCAAGGCCGAATCCAGGCTTGCCAAAGGGAAGAAATTCTTCACCCGAAAGCTGATCGAAGACTACCTCGATAAGGAGGATGGATTCATCAAAATCGAGAAATTCGTCACTTTCTGCATGACCAAGCTCATCCTCCTGAGGATTGCGGTTGGCAGTGATAATGACGCCTATCTCCTGTTCGAAACCCTGAACGACCGCGGCCTTGATTTGTCGATTGCCGACCTTGTCAAAAATCGCCTCCTGCTTGGATGTGGAGGGGACGAGGAGAAGAAGACGAGGGTGCTTGGGAAATGGAATGAACTCATCTCACGGCTGGGCAAGTCGCGCTTTCAGGCACACGATTACCTCCGCTTCTACTGGTGCGCTTTCGAGGCCAAGTGCACTAAGAAGGAACTCTACCGCCTGATCCGTGATGAACTCGCGGACAAGGACGGTGAGCCCGTGCTTGATCAATGGCTGGCCAGTTCCGAGTTCTTCTGTGAGATCACCGACAGGAACCTCCGCTTTCCCCATTCGTCGCTCAGCCTCGGTTCGACGGCATGCAGCTATGCGGAACTGAACACCTTGGGTTACTCGGTTTACATCCCGCTCTTTCTTTACCTCAACCGGAACCGACCTGCCCTCCTTCATAAGCTAGCAGGCCCGGCAGCCTCCTACCTTTTTCGGATCATCACGGTCGGAAGCTTCTCCGCCGGCCGTGCGGAAAGTCGTTTCGACAAGATTCAGGAGGCGGTCACACTGGGCGCTTCGGACGACACGATTCTCGGGATCTTCGCCCAAGACCCGGAAACTTCGGACGAAAAGTTCATCGACCGCCTGCGGACCCAGCGCTTTGAGGACAACAAGGCGGCACGGCATCTCCTATCCAAAATCCATCTGCACGAACACGGCGAAGGCCATCCATTGAATCACGATGTTCAGCTGGAACATGTCTTTCCCCAAAAAGAGGACGCTTGGCCGGCCTTTTTCCTGGATGGCCGGGCCAGGGAGGACTGGGTCTATTCTATCGGCAACATGACCCTCCTGGAACAGGGCCTCAACAAGGCGATCCAAGCTTCGGAGTTTCCGACGAAAGTTGCCCGCTACCGCCAGCGAACGACCGCCACTGATCCCGGCTCGGCAATTCCGATGTCCTACCGCATCGCTTCCGAGTATGATACCAATGGTGCAACTTGGAACTACGCATGGATCGCCAATCGGGCGGAGAGCTTCGCACAAGCCGCACCTGTAGTTTGGTCGCTTCCCGCCATCCCCACCGTTGCTGCAGTTCAGCCACAGGCCACACAGACAACCGACGTGTCAGCCACCGAATCCGAAGACGGAATGATTTAACTATGCCTGAACAAACTACCCCCCCTCCGAACCCGACCCGCGCCCAGCAAATCTTCAAGGACGCCTCTGAAGAGCAGAAGAAGCTGATCAAGGATATCCTCGCCGAGGAAAGAAAGGTCATGCACAAGGAACGCAGGCCGAACATCCACCAGAACATTTACGACCACGTCAAACGCCTGATTCGATGATCCTAGAGCGACTTGTATTCGAAAACTTCCGTCAGTTCAGAGGTCGGCAGGAGCTGGTGTTCTCGGATGTCCGGGAGCGGAATGTGACCATCGTCCACGCCGAGAACGGCTTCGGCAAGACCACCATCCTGAAGGGCCTGCTGTGGGTGCTCTACGGCCGCGACGGCCTCATGGGCACCGACGGGCAGGCGGACGATTTTGAAATGCCGGATCGCCTTATCAATGAAGGGGTCGCGGCTCTGGCCACTGATCCCCACCGGGCGGAGGCTTCGGTGGAATTGGTTTTCAAGCACGAGGGTGACCGGTACGTCCTGAAACGCTCCCTGACGCTGGCCAAGCAGCGCCTCAATCCAAAGGACACCGACCTCACGCTGGTCATCATGCGGGATGGAGAGACCTTCCGGCAAGACAACCCCCAGCAGCGGATCCAAGCGATTGTCCCGGACGGGATCCGCAAGCTTCTCTTCTTCAACGGTGAACGGATCAACTATTTGGCGATGCAGCGCAGCAGCGCGGAGGTCTCCGAGGCGATCCGCCAAATGCTGGGACTCCAGCTTCTGGAAAGGACCATTAACGACCTCAACCACGCCAATGTGAAGGGAAAGCTCCGGTCAGACCTGCGGCAGCAACCGACCAGCGAGGAAAAACGTGAGCTGCTCGACCAGCGGGATCTGGCTGAAGGCCGCCTCGCGGAACAGCAGGATGCGATCAAGCAGATTCGCAGGAACCTGGTAGCGGTGGACCAGCAGGTGGAGGATATCAACGCCAAGCTGTCCGCCAACCAGAAGGCCCACGAACTCCACGCCCGGAGGAACCGGCTTACCAAAGAGCTGGAGGAACTATTGACGCGAAAGGATGATGCTTCGAAGAAGCTAGCCCGCCTGATCGCCGAAGACGGATACATGCTCTTCACCTCCGATTTGGTGAAGCGAGGTCAGGACATCATGACTCGCCTTCGGGCCGAGGGAAAGATCCCGGCGCGGGTCCTGAATACCTTCCTAGACGATCTCCTCAACAGCGAGGTTTGCATCTGCAAGCGCGACCTCGCTTCCGGCACGCCCCACCGCCACGCCGTGGAAGAACTCAAGACCATCGCCGGCGACGCCGACTTCAACAATGCAGTCGGGGCGCTCGACCATGCGATCGGCGTGCTCATGGAGGGCGCGCGCAAGACCGAGGAGCAGATCCGGGACCTCAACATCGAACGCCTCGAACTGGCACGCCAGATTAGCGAGCGAGAGGAGCAGATTGAGGAGATCCATCAGCTCATCAGCGGCAAGAACGACGATGAGGCGCAGGATCTGGAGGCCCGACGCACGAAGCTCCTCCTCGACCGGGACAGCTACAACGCCGAGCTAGGCCGAAGCGAGGGCCGGATTGAGGACTGCCAGGCTGAAATCACCCGTTTGGGTGACCAGATGCGCCAGATGGAGGAGAAGGACGCCAGCGCAGATCTCGCCCAGCGGCGGGTTACCGCGGTGGAGGACTGCGCCGCCATCCTAAAGCGCATCCTCGATGCGGAAACGGAGGATCTCCGGCCGCTGCTCAACGAGGAAATCTCGAAGCACTTCCGCAAGATCATGGACCGGGACTTCTGGCCCGAGCTGGCTGAAGATTTCACTCTGCGGATCCGCAAGCGAGTGGCGGGAGCTATCGTCGACGGTGAGGATGTCGAAATCGACGCTGCCCTGAGCACCGGCCAGCGCACCGTAACATCACTCGTCTTCATCGCCAGTCTCGTAGCTTTAGCGAATCAGCGGTCAGAACTTGGACTAATGCTGAAGGGGTTGTCGGGATCGGCATACCCGATTGCGATCGATTCTCCATTTGGCTCGCTCAGCATGTTCCGCAAGGATGTCGCGAGGTACATACCAGAGCTCGCACCCCAGGTGCTGCTGCTGGTCAGCCCGACCCAGTACGACGGCGATGTCGATGAGGCCCTTGAATCCGTGGGGCGGGTCGGCAAGCGCTACTACCTCACCTTTACCGGCCCGACCATCCCGGACCGCGCCAACCCCGAGTTGGTCATTGGCGGCCAGAAAATCCAACAATACTTCCCGTCTACTGATGAGGAATTCACACAGATTTGCGAGTTATGAGTACACTTCGGCGCATTCAACGGGAAAGCTCCCATGAAGAGTTTGTCAAAGATCTTACCACGGGTGAAAAACCGCTATTCCGGGAGATTTGGCGGCTATTGTTACTCGCTGCCGCCATCGGGGTAAAAGACGGGGCGCGTACTCCTCTTGGACCTGTGGACTCAGGGAAGGCGATGCCGGAGACCTACTTCAGCACCCCTGCTTGGCGTGGATTCCTGTATCTGATCGCGATCGCGGATTCGGGAGATAGTAGCTGCTTGCATTCTTCTACTGAAAACCAAGACAGCCTGATCACCGCATTCGAGGAATACGCGAACTACGGGTTGAATGTCCTCAAGGAGCGTGTTTCGAGTAGCACATCACCTTTGGACGACCTCGCCTCTTTCGTTCTTGAAGCCTCGCAAGCTCCCGTTAGGGAAGCTAAAATCGACGACCTAATCTGAGCAAAATTGAAGAACCTGATCGAGAAAATCGACGCCATCAATGTCTACAAGAAGGGCACCAATCGGGCTCCCCACAAACCGCTCTATCTGCTTTTTCTTTTAGCTTCTCAGCAGAAGCGGATGCCCAGAATGTTGGCTTTTTCCGAGGTGAACCGAGTGCTCTCCGAAGCTCTCCGCCTGTTCGGACAGCGCACCGCGTGCGTCAACCCCGAGTATCCGTTTTGGAGACTCCAGAACGACAGACTGAGCGAAGTCCATCCAGCGTCTCCTTCGGTCTATGAACTGCGACAGAGCAACAACGACCCCAAGAAGAGTTCGCTGCTCAAGAACCGATCCGAGGGAGGTCTGATCAAGAGCGATTTCGATCTCCTTGCCAAACACCCTGAATTGTTTAATGAGGCTTGCCATCGGATCCTCGACCACCATTTCCCAGTGAGCATCCACGAAGAACTGCTCAATTTCTTCGAGATCGATCTAGGGCTACAGTCTACACCTCCGGACCATGTCACGAGCTACGACTTCAAGTCGGCAGTACTTTTGGAGTACGGGTTTCGCTGCGCGATTTCGGGATTCCAGAGCAGTCCTGTTGTCAAGCATGCTGGCATAGAGTCGGCTGAACTGGTTTGGAGAAATCACGGAGGGCCCTCGACCGTTTCGAACGCGATTGCGATGAGCACGTTGCATCGAAAACTGTTCCACCTCGGGCTTTTTACCATTGATGACGATTACACAATCAGACTCTCGCCTGACCTCGGCATTGCCAATTCGGTCGGCTTGAAGAGCGGAAAGAGCATGTCATTGCCCAGCACCGCTTCATTATTTCCGTCGCTCACCTCACTTGCGTGGCATCGCCGGTGGGTGTTTCGAGGCTGAGTTCGGCATTTAACCACCTCGATACCAGAAGCTCGATTGAACGGGTGTCAGCGCCCGACGCTAGGAAGCCCAGGCCTCTGCGAATGTGCGCGTGAATCAGGGCGGAATCATCTAACGAGGCAGCTCCTTTGTCTTCATGACGTCTGGAGTTCAAAAGGAGCGCGGAGAAGTAGTTGGCGCTCTCTCCACCGAAAACCTTCCACGTCATCTCAACCCCATCGTCAGACGAAGCCTTAACGACTGGGGGGGGCGTCGGTTCTCGCAAAGAGACGCAGAGAGCCCACCGACAAATCACGTTCCAATTCTCAATTCCGGTGTTTCTTTTGATCTTGATAAGTTGATCACGGGCCTGCTTTCCCAGGCGGATGGTCTCACACGGTGGCGTCATATTGCGGGAAGTAGCCAGGATTTACAGAGGTTGAACCGAGCTTCTCGTCGTGGGCGAGGTAGTAGCTGCGGGTGACGAAGGGACTGATGGCCCGAAGGTAGTCACCAACGATCTCCTCGTCGGTGGAGAGCAGCAACACCTGGTGCGAGGCAAATGGAAAGTAGCGCTCGGTGAGGTGCTTCCGGTGCGAGGAGTCGAGGCGACCGAGAGGCGTGTCGATGATGGTGGGCACGGGCCGGCCCGAAGCGCGGGCCAGACCCCACAGGAGGGAGGTGGCGAGCAGTTGCCGCTCGCCAGCCGAGAGCCGGTCGAACGGCAAGGGGCGGCCCGAGCGGTCCAGCAGTGTCACCGTGAAAGTCTCGGGATCGATGGTCAGACCTGACACTAGTCCCGATTTGCGGAGCAGCGACTGGAACGATTCCAGCATGAGCGACTCGATCTTGCGGGCGTGCTTGAGAATTACCCGGGTCTTAAAGGCCGAGAGGGTTGAGCGGACCTTGGCGGCATGCTTGAGCATGCGCTGCCGCGCATCCTCGCTGAAGCGCGCTTCCACCTCCTGAGAGCCGACCCGCTCGAGATTCAGGCTGGCGCGCTCGCACTGGGTGCGCAGAGCCTTTTTCCTGACTTTGATCTCCTCCAGGTGTTGAAGGTGCGCTTGATGCTCTGCCTGCTTCTGCTCAAGCCTGAGTTTGGGGTCCTTGATCCGGTCTTCATTCGGCACGCGGGCGAGATCCGCTTCGAGGCGGGTGATGCGCTCGTCGTGCTGCGCGATCTGAGCCAGCAGCTCACGGGCGCGCAGGCGGACTGACGGCAGGGTGCTCTCCCGCAGATGCATCAGCTCGGTCTCGAAGCCCGGCTCGGCGTCGAGAACCAGTTTCTCATCCGCTTCCTCCCGCCGCCGTCGGCGGTCCTCGGCCAGCTCCTTTTCCACCCGCTTGATCGCGGCGGTGGAGAGCTTCTCATGACCGAGGATGACCAGGATCGCCTCGTCCCGCTCTTCCATCGCGTCCACCAGAACGCGATTGTGGCGGACGCTGGTTTCGCGGTGGGCCTGATCCTGTACTGCCGCCAGTTGGTCACGGAGTAGCAGCAAGGGCAGCGCCCCAGCTGCGAGGCCGCGGAGTTCGTCCTGTAAGAACTGCTTCCGATCTTCCAGTGCGTTTTTCTCTTGGGTCAGCTCATCGTGCCGGAGGAAGAGGTTGCCGCCCTCCGCCTCAAAGACCTCGCGGGCTTTGGCGACATCGGCGGCAAGCCTACCGGCCTCGTTGACCAGCCGACCTTCTTCCTGGAGAAGCTTGCCTTCCTCCTCTTGGAGATGCTCAAGCTCATCCTCGGCGCGCTTCAGCCGGAGCAGGGCCTCGGAGTCGAGGGTCTCTTCCCGCTTCTTCTTTTCGAAGACCCGTAGGTCCGTGTCGAGACGGTCCACCAGGTCCAGCCCGAGCAGGGAATGGATCGCCGACCCGATGATGCGGGCGGAGTTCTGGCCTTCGGCGAGTTCCTTGATCTGCTCGCCATCGAAGAAGAACAGGTGGGCGATGCCGACCGGGAGATAGGCGTCGAGACTCTCCTCCCAATGCTCGGTCAGGAGGTCATCGTATTCGCCGTTTTTATTCACGCGGAGATCTTCCTCGATTCCCTTCGCCCCCTGCTTCCAGGACCGCTGAAGCTCGAAGTGAACTACCCGGCCCTCCGCCATGCGGTGGAAGCGGATGGTGATGGAGGAGCCCTCCGCCGGGTCTGCCCCGCGGTGGATGCATTCGGCGAGGTAGTCGCGGTAACCCATATTCCCTCGGTTCGAGGTCTTTGCCCTGCGGCCATAGAAGCCGAGCTGGATGGAATCGAGGAAGGTGGTCTTCCCGCCCCCGTTCATCCCTCCGAAGAGGATGACCGGCTTGCCCGGCTCCGGGGTGAGGACGGCTTCCTGGCGGCCGGCGTAGGCACCGAAATTGTCGAGGATGACGCGATCGAGGATCATGACTAAATCTTGATTTGGCCTGGATCGGCGGATTCCTCGGCCACACTACCGGAGGAGCTTTTCTGAGCGGCTTTCGAGCGGGCCAGTTGGAGGGCATCTTCCTCGCTATCGTAGAAGGAGCGCTTGATGGTTCTTTCGATCTGCTCGAACACGCCGGAACGGCGGGCACTGTTGCGCTGCTGGATCGTCAGGCCGAGCAGGTCGCGGGCGAGCTGGTAGTGCAACGGGTCATCTCCGCAAACTTCGGCCAATTCGTGCATTTCCTCCTGGCCCAGCAAGAGATTGTCATCGAGAGGTCGGCCGGGATACGGTTGGCCGACGACCTCGCGGTAGATGACGGGGAGGCGGTCCTCCAACTCGTGTTTGTCCACCACCCAGATACGACGGATTTCCTCCAACTCCGGGAAGGTTATGAGTTCGATGTCTTTCACGTCCTTCGGGCCCAGTTTGCGGACGGCCATCTGGGCGGTCAGCAGGGCGCGGAGCCAGCACTCCCGGGCCTCCTGGACGTAGGGGCCGCGGATCTCCCTCTGTCCGTCGCCCATGATCTGCACATTGCCGGTATTCAGCCGACGGAAGTCGCGGAGGTAGCGCTCCCAATCGCGGTCGCGGACCAGCTCGTCGAGCGGTCGGCCGGAAACGCGTGTGAGAAAGCCGCCGAGCGCCTCGCCGACAGGCGACTGGAACGCCTCCCGCTTGGTATGCACTGCCCGCTGCTCTCCTGTGTTGCGGTCCCGTTCCTGTCCGTCCTCGCGGAAGTCGATGAGGTTGCGTAATTCGAGGAGCGGCTGCATCCACTCCATCTCGGCGTCGTTCTGGACCATCGCGGTCATCGACCGGTCCTTCTCGACGAGCGTGCAGACCCAGCAGCCGAACCGGGAATCACCGCAGCTAGGGGTGCTGTCGTCTACCACCAACGGGCATTCGCCATCTGCGGAGGCACCGGCATACATGCCTAGAAGGTCCCTATTGTTATAGCCCCATGGGTTCTTCCGCTGCATGAGGTAGAACCAAACGTCATCGTTGGTCCACGCTTCGACCGGGGTGTAGATTAAACAACCAGCTAACGTCGCACTTGGGCTTAGCCTATCCCGAACCCGGTATTCGGCGTTGCGCTTCATCACTTTGGCCCGAGCGGCACTCTCGGACTTACGGGCGCCAAGAAGAAGAATCGCTTCACCGTTCTTTGTTACGACATCAGTGATGAAACTGTTGGATGGCCGGATCTTCAGCCGCTCGGTGCACCAGCGGAACTTGTGGCGGGGGGCGGGATAACCTTTGCCGAGGAGGTTCACCCAGAACGAATCCTCGACCGCCGGTGTAAGTCGGCGAGGCTGGAACGGCAGTCCTTTCTCCTCGGCCGCGCGGGCCATCACCTTCAGCGAGTTTGCCACCCAGGCAGCAACGATCGGGTTCTCGACCAGCGTGTCGGTGGAGATGACATGGATGGGCTTCCGGTACTGGTGGGCGGGAAGCTTCTCGATAGCACTCCAGACGAGCTGGAGCACGGCGGTCGAGTCTTTGCCCCCGGAGTAGCCAATGATCCAGGGCACCTCATCGAGGGTGTAAAGTTCCTGGATTTCTTGTTCAAGATGATCGATCACGGCTCCGAAGCCATCGGCTTTGAAGGCGGAAGCGTCGGCGTAGTTGGGTTCGGAACTCAGCTTTACAGAATCGGCAGCTTCCGCTGTCCTGGACATTTTCGGTGGGTCGGGTGCTTTGGAGGCGGCCTTGTTCGCGGTTTGCTTTTTGGCTGGCATGATGAATAGACTGTTGTCCGGTCCGACTGTTAGGGCGCTGAACCAGAAGGTTTGCGGGGGGGGGGGCGAAAAGGATTCAGCGTCGACGCTTCTCCTTGTTGTGGGCCTGTTCAAGTTCCCGTTCCTCCTCGGTAAGCGACAAACCCAGTGCCTGTTTGATCACGTTGGTTGTGAGGACGATGTTCGAGGTTTTCTTCTGGACGACGCCGAGGTTCATGGCTCGTCCTTCCCAGACTTTCGAGTTTTTCCGCGACCAATCGATCTTCTCTAGGGCGGCAAGGCTCTTGCGCCAGTCCTTGGGGCGCTCAACAAGGAGGGCATTCCCGGCCTTTCCAAGTGCCTGGAGGGCGATGCCATGGGAGTGTAGGTATCCCTCCCGGATCTCGCTTGCAGGCATGCGGTCTTCGCGCACCTGAGCCCATGAAGGGAAATGGTCGGCTACCTCTTCCCAAAACTCGCGTGCACGACGGGCATCCTCCGAGAGGTTGCCGGTGGCAAGGCCAGCTAGAAGGTCAGCGCATGCATTGTAAAATGCTGAAAGCGTGAACAACTTCCGAGATCGTTTGGCTAGGGAGGTCCGTTCCGTCTCGACGATGTCACGGAACTTGTCCGATTCGAAAACCACGAGTTTTGCCAGTTTGGCCTTCTCGCTCCGGTGGTCGTAGAGGAGCCCAAGTGACCGACTCGGCCTGATGGCGTGGCGGTTCAAGTCCGAAAACATCTGCTGTGAACGCTGCAAGCCGAAATCTAGGAAGAAGACGATTGCGATAGTCTCGTGGCCGAGTTCGGGTCTTTGGTCCAAGGCCGCCTTGATAGCAGCCCGTCGATGCTGCCCGTCGTTTATGATGAACCGTGCTCCCATCGGCACTCTGAGCATGCCAAGCTTGCCCTGTTCATCCATTTTCTCAAAGGCGACTTCGGAATCGATGGAAACGGTCAGTGCGGAGAAAACGTAGTCTTCAGGGTTGTCCAGGATGTAGTCGGCAATCTCTGGGATTCTCGCGCTGTTGAGAGTGCGTTGGGCACGCATTTCGGCCGGGACCTCGTCCTCGTCGTAAATGGAGATCTTGGAAAGATTCCGGAGTGTCCACATTGCTACGTAATACTCCCTTCGAGCCTGAAGGCCGCGAATCACAGGAAAGCTGAAATGGGGTTCAGTGGGATCCATGGCATTGGAAAATGTCAGGAGATTTCGCCAAGAGAAGCGCGGGCAGCAGCCTCTTCAAAACGCGCACTTTCCAATGCCGCTTCGGCCGCCGCGATAACTTTCGCAGCCGGCAATTGTTCGCGCAGTTGGGCGAGTGTTTGCTCAGCGACCAAGGTTCGGAAGACCGATCGACGCCAGCGAGCGTTGGCGTCGTAGAAAGCCTTGTCCGCCAGATAGAGCCGATAGGCCTTTCTCGCACCGCTTCGAAACTCTGCGGCCGACTGCCAATCGAGCGTGCTGTGAAAGACTTCGCTGCGCATTATTTCTTCCAGGATCGGAAGGATGTCGTCCTTTGCTCCCGTCGCTTCGGCGATCAAAGCGGCGTTTCCTTGTGGGGTGGGGTTTTCAACTTGCACGGTTCGCTTAGAGGGGTTGAATCGACGCACTTCGCGAAAACGTCGACGGCGTTTTGGTAAAATACGCTATAAGTTTGTCAAATTTATTTCAAAATAAGCAAACAATTGTCCCAAGATGGTCTCTCCTGTTTACCTCGACTGCAATGCAACGGCCCCGCTAGATCCGGAAGTGCGGCACGTGCTGTTTCACTACCTCACTGAGGAATTCGGGAACGAAGGAAGTCGGACCCATGAATTTGGATCCCGAGCCAAGCAAGCCGTCCAGAAGGCCCGCGACCAAGTTGCGTCCGTGGTGGGAGCGAAGCGTGACGAGGTGATCTTTACGAGCGGAGCCACGGAGTCCAATAACCTGGCGATTCTGGGCTTGGCGGAACACGGCAAGGAGACCGGTAAGCTACACCTGATCGGAACACGGCTGGAGCACAAAGCGGTGATCGAGCCGCTGGAAGCCTTGGAGAAACGGGGCTTCGAAGTGACTTGGCTGAATTCAGACAATCAAGGGCGCGTGGACGTGGGACAGCTCGCTCAGGCGCTACGATCGGATACCTTGCTGGTTTCAGTCATGGCCTCAAACAATGAGACCGGGGTAAGACAGCCGTTGGGGGAGATCTCCAAGATTCTTGAAGGGCATGAGGCCTTTTTCCATACCGATGCCGCGCAGGCATTCGGGAAGGACATCGAGCCCTTACATAATGGTCGGATCGACCTCATCTCGGTGAGTGGCCACAAGGTATTTGCGCCTAAAGGTATCGGTGCACTCGTCCTACGTCGGCGAGGCTACGACCGCCCGCCGCTCAAGCCGCTGTTCTACGGTGGCGGCCAAGAGCGAGGACTGCGTCCCGGCACTCTTCCTGTGGCTCATGTCGCGGCTCTAGGCATGGCTGCGGAAGTTGCCCTCAAACAGCATGAGAAACGCCGCGAACACTGCCGCAAGCTAAAACAGGCCGCGCTGGCCGCGTTCTCTTCACTGGCACCTCGCATTCACGGAAGGCCAGAGGAGACGATGGATCATGTGTTGAATCTCGCCTTCCCCGGAATCGACTCCGAGGCTCTCATTGTGGCACTCAAGGATCTGGTGGCGATTTCAAATGGCTCCGCCTGCACCTCCAGCAGCTACACACCCAGCCATGTGATCAAGGCGATGGGTTACAGTGATGACGAAGCGAACGAAGCCATCCGACTGAGCTGGTGCCACCTGACTCCAGAGGTCGATTGGGAGGCGGTGGCAGAACGTATTTCCCGTCTTACTTGAATGCCCAGTTTCGAGAGCTATTCAGAACTCTCTCGGAAATCAGGCTCAATCGGACTTTCTTGCAAGCACCTGAATCCAACAGCTATCGCCGTTGGATGACCTTTGAGCTCTGCGCGACTCCCACCACCCCATTTCCTTGCCATTTCGCCCAATGCACCAGCATCTAACGATCTTCAGCTCGGAAATATTTCCAACCAGCTTACGCAAGCTCTCTTCTGTGTAGTTTGAATAGTGGCGTGAGTCCCAGATTGAGTCTTTGCCCCCAGCCTTAAATGACATGAAAATTACTCCGTCTCTCTTTAAGGATCTCGCTAATCGGCGCAGGCTGCTCTCGAAATCGCGCCTTGGGACGTGGAGGAGTGACGCTGATGCCCAGATTCCATCATAAGATCCAATTGCTTGAATTTCATCGAATGATGAAACAGAAATCTCACACTCTTTTGCTCTCTCGCCTACTTGTGGATCAGATTGTAGCTCGCGCAGTCTTCTTTTAGTGATTCGGACCATAGCCGGAGAAAAATCGAACCCATCAACATTGAATCCTTTCCTCAAAAAGAATTCCACATCCCGTCCAGGGCCACAACCAGCATCGAGAAGCTTCAATCCTTCGCGCGGAGTAAACATCTTTTCTTCATTACCTCCCAACGCCTTCAGGAACTCTGTTGCTATTGAAGAAGTATCAAAGTCATTCCATCGATCAGTGTATTCCTTGGCATGAGTCTCATACCATTCGAGATTATCCAAATACATTGCGATCTCCTCTCGACGACTTTCGTATTTTTGTCCGAGTAGACCCCAAATCACTTCGTCACCAGTCTCCATGTAAGCCCGGATATGGCGCATCACCTCCTTGAATCCTTCTGCTACCTCGCGATTCAAGATGTTTGGGTAAACTCCAAATTCACTTCTGAGTTGATTCTCGGTAGGTTTTACATCTTTGGCAGCGTCCAACATTTCAAAATGCGCCTTATAGTATGTCAAATTGTAGGTCCGCGTCCCTTCTATTAGCCCTGCATTTTTCGAAATTATCTCGGTCATTGACTTCCCTGTATCTAGGATCTTTTGAACCAAAGGCTTAATTGAATCATAATTGCTGTCGTGGAAAATTAGATGGATGTGATGGAGCAACCTGAAATCATTCAGTTTAATTGGCTTGAACGTTTCGGTTTCTTTCAGTTCCCGTAGTGCCTCCAGGAGTTTATCATACAAGAATTTGCTTTGTCTGATGTGGATATGTAAAGGAGCATAAAGCTCAGTCAGCTGCCGTATTCTGTAGTCGAATATTTTACCAGCATACGCGTATCTCGCGTCAATCTCTCCTTTGGCAAATCCCTGAACTAGCGTAAAAATGACTCCCGCCACGGCAATCAAAGCAGCTAGGGCAGGAACAATTGCTTTGAGTAATTCCAGCCAAACGGGCGGCCCGTCGGCGCTCGATGGAGCGGTAAGGAAACCACGCACAGAATCGTTGCGTAATGCTAGGAATGCGATCACGACGCAAATCAGCAGCACCCCTGATACCAACCATGCGAGCTTTGGTAACAATGCCTTCATATTTCAAATTCTGGGGTCGCAAAGGTGCTATTCACACGGACAATTTAAACCCGCAGATCCATTACCCAAGCGAGAAAAATTTGAATGTTCGCGCGAGTTCGTCCATGGCCCTGTGGATTCCTGACCTGGCTTTCAACTCGACGACTTAGTCGATCGTGTTTGAAACGAATGCCTCCCACTTTTCCTTTGAGGGTCCGTATCCGATGGTTTCCTTTCGGAGGCCGATGCTAAAGAGCTTTTTGCTGAAGCGTTCCATCTTCGAACGGTCCGGGTGGTCCTTAGCGAGGAAGCGTTCCTTGAAAAACAGAAGCTGATGTTCAAGGCCTGTCGTGTGGTCGATGACGGAGACGAAGAGACGTTTGAGATCAATCTTGATGCGCGTGAGTAGCTCGGGAAGAGGATCCTTCTCGAAGTCCCGGTAGTAGTGGAATGTAAGCTTTCGGGATTGCAGGTGGAATTTGATGAGATCGCTCTCGCGTGGATTACCGTAGAGTCGCGCGGCGCATTCGACGTAAACGCGTAGGATGGCTGGCAGTTCGTCGAGCAGGCTGCGGTGGATGGTGAAATGACCTTCTTTGGGATCGAGGTGTCCGAAGTTGAGCTGGCCGACGGCGATCTCCAGCTCGTCCTCATCACCGGCTGCGAACATAAGCTCACGTGCCTTTTCCTCCGCATTGGCGTAGCTGCCGAAGAATGAGCGAAGGTCACGCTGGAGGCGGAGAGAAAGCTGATTGAACGGGATCTTCCGACGAAGTTGGGCAGCGGCGATGAAGACGAGCAGGTCTTCTTTTCGCCTCAAACGAGCTGCGGCAAAGGTGGGTTCGCCGAAGCGGTCAATGAAGAGCTGAAGTGCACGAGGGAGAGAGCCGCAGGCTTGGCGAACTTCTGCGAGACGATCAAATTCCTCGTCGCGTGGCATCCTTCCAAGTTCGAGGACGGATTCCCAATAGGCATCGAGAAGCTCTCGGTGGGTATCGTAGGGATCGCGCTTTGATTTCAGAGCCCGAAGCAGTCCCAGCTTCCGCGAGAGAGATTCCCAATCGATGAAACGCCGCGAACGCTGGGCTAGAAAGTCGTGAAGTTCGGCGCTTTCACGGAAGACCAGATAAATGCCCAGCCCAACAGGAACAGCTTCCGTTTGAAGTGTGTCTTCAAGAAGTGCTTGGATCTCCGATGGCTCGAAGAACTTCTGAAAGGTGTCTCGGCTGGTGAGGACGCCGTCGCCAAATGTCTGGATGTCATCGTAGGCTTCCTGGCCCGCAATCAGCGTGGAGACAAGAAGAGCACGGCGAGTACGCTTCCACGCGTCGAGCAGTGTTTCCACTCGCTCTGCTGGGTCTTCGATGACGTTCAGCACGAAGCCAAGGTTGACTATGTCGGCAGTTCGTCTCTCGGCTTCTGGGGCATGGACGGGGTCCCAGCCACCTGATTCGTGCCCGAGCTTCTCGATTGCTTCGACATCGCCTCCATGGCCGCAGCCGTAGTCGAAGAACGATTCACCCCTCCGAAGTTGGCCAAGTTCGAGCAGGGTTTTGACAGGCTTGGAGATTTCCCGTCGAACCAGGGCCGTCTTGTGGCGGTGAATCTTCCTTTTCGGCGGGGCGGAGACAGCAGTGGAGGCCGGTACTCCGCTTTCGACGAGGCAATGCCCTTTGAATCCGAGACCCTTCTCTGCCAGAATGCGCTCCCAGTTTAGGCGGAAACCGATGCGGGCAGCATCCTCAAGCAATCCGGCAGCTTCCTCCTGCCGAGTGAGTTTGGCGAACCTTCCATGCAGTGGATGTTCCGTAGGCAGGAAGGTTTCCTTGCGATGGAGAATTGGAGGGTTGGCACGAACGCGATAGTCGTCGCGGCGAATCTTGCCAGTCACCAGATCCACGATGACAGACTCCGACAATGCCGGGTGTGCGTGACGTTCGAAGTCCGGATAGGCGAGAAACGAGATCTTCGGAGAGGACGTGTGGAATTTCA
Organism: Verrucomicrobiaceae bacterium; assembly: GCA_027487355.1. Taxonomy (GTDB): domain Bacteria; phylum Verrucomicrobiota; class Verrucomicrobiia; order Verrucomicrobiales; family Akkermansiaceae; genus Luteolibacter. Next base: position 22,030 of record JAIYDT010000470.1, on the reverse strand, counting down.
GCAGGTTGAACTCTGCACCAATATTCAACCGCTTCCTCAGTTCCGCTACGGTGATGCGAAGCAGCGATGGAATGCGAGAGTCGTCTCCCGGATCGACTAGATAGACGGCGCCGGGAAGTCGCTTGCCGAAGGGCAGTAAATCCAGGGATTGGCGGTATTCACTCGTGGTCACGAGCGATCTTTTATCACTCGGATTGGTCGGCGTCACTCCTCCGGCGGGTCCGTCTCATACGGCAGGCCGAAGTGAGCGAAGACTTCCTTGGTCCGGCTGTAGATGTCCTGCTCGCTCCATCATCGCGTTGAGCGGGGAAATGAAGCTCCTCCACACCTGATACCAGACGCCATCCTCCTCCCACTCGCGCAACCGCCGCCAGCAGGTCGACGTGCTTGGAAGTGACGTGGGGACATCCCTCCATCGCGCGCCGGTTTTGAGCACCCAGAGGATTCCTTCGAGTACATCGCGATCGGTGCAAGGGGGCGTCCGAAGGTTTCGATTTGGCCGAGGCCGATGAAGATCACGGAGCGGAACTCAAGGCTCTTGCTGCTTTGCACGGAGAGGATGTTGGGGAGGATGGTCTGTTTTCACCGCAGGCCCAGTCTATGCTTCGTCAAAATCCGTCTGGTCCGTTTCCATGTGTCGGAGGACATGGTCCCGAAGTGCTTCGAATGTCTGGAAGTGTTCTGCTACTGTGATCCCTCCATGTTTTGGTAGCAACCTGAACGCACCGGCGTCCCATAGCATCTTCTTGATCGCACGATGGTCATCGGCTTCACCGCTAAAACCACTGCGTTCCATGTGGGACTTCAACCGATCAAAGTATTCAGGCCAATTCATCGCGGGTTCATCGCGGAGAGATCCGAACATGAAAGCCATAGCAGCCTCGATACATTGCCGTTCCGGCGGTTTCGTGTCTGACCTGCGACCTGGTTCGGGGAGTTCAAACCCGCCAGTATTCTTTTCCACCAACAGTTCGACAGTTCGTCGTTCACCGTCGCCATGGATGCGGACGATGTCGGGAAACCAGGTCAAGAACGTGAGGAAGTTGCGCGCCCCCAGGGCCTTTTCATCGAATTCAGGCTCCAAGCGCTTAATGGCCACCTTGAGACCACTGAGCAAAATCGCGAGCTGCCCGGTGCCAAGACGGTAGGTCATGGCGGCAACAATCAATCGACGGCACGCTTGCCGCCTTTCGTCGGAAATGGGCCCCCTGGCAAAATCATCGGTCGCACCCTCCCGGATTTGGATGGTGTGATCGGATTGTCCCGCCGACTCGATGATGATGTCCTCGCAGGCATTCAGGAACGAGGTGAAGTCTGCGAATCCATTTCCATCGCCGTTACGCTTGACTCCTCTTTCATCGAAGGTCGGCTCCAGACGAAGCATCATCGGCTTGACCCGCGCCTTGAGAATCGCAGGTTCCCCGGTTTGTGCGACGAGTCGATTGACCGCGGCAACCAGAAGTTGCCGGGCGGCATCAAAATCCATGGTGCCGGATTCGTAGATGGCGAGCGGTGCGGCGGCCTCGGATTGGACAAGAGTGTCGTAGAACTTGAATTCGTCACAAACCCGCTGGAAGTAGCGATTGGTGCAATCCCGGACGCCCACACCGATCACCCGTTTACCATATTGCCGAATTTTCTGGGCTGCTCCGATATAATCGCTGTCGCCGCTCACGATGACGCAGACGTCCAAGTCTAAGCGGAGGAAATCCTCGACCATGTCCACGCACATCTGGATGTCCGCCCCGTTCTTACCGTGCTGACCGCGAGGGAATAACTGTACCAATGAAACACCGTGCCCGGTCAGTGCGTCCGAGTAGCAGTAGTAGAACGACCAGTTGCAGTAAGCCCTGTTGATACAGACGCTCCCAAGTGACCGAGCGAAGTCCATGATCGCCCCGACTTCGACCAATTCATCCTGGGTGCGGTAGCGAGATTCTCTGTATCGTCCGATCTCTTGTTCGTAGAGTGAGGCGTGGATGTTCTCGAAGTCCCAGTAGATGGCAACCTTGGGTGTTGCGGTTAGGGAGTCGGACGGGTTCATTTGGGGATGATTGGGTGGGGTGTGACGCGAAAGGCATTCGTCTAGGCTGATTCCCATTTGGTGCCGCCTGGGGTGATGCTAACAACGAAATTGTATTCCGATTCTTCTTGATCGTAGGATTCGCCGTCGCAGTCCTGATAGGGACCGTCTTCGTCGGCATTGCAAGCGCCCAGCATGCAATAGTAAACAGAGGCCGTCACCAGACCATCATCGACTTCAACATCGCTTACGGCGGAGCCCATTACTTCACCGGGCAATTCGGTCACCTTGGATTCGTAAACTTCGATCGCATTTTCCACGATTTGGTCCCATTGATTGGGAGGCGAGTTGTCCAGCTTGGACCTGAGTTTCTGGTAATCGATCATGGCTTGTAAACGGTCTGAATGGATACGGTGATTCTTACAAAAAACTAACGAGCGCCTCCGCAGGAAACAATCAATTTTGCTGGTACGTTGGCTGGAAACCGGAAGCGGAATGTATAGGCAGGCATAGTGCTGAATTGGGTCCATAGCTACGCGACTGCACAAACCGGCCCCGTCATCAATCCCAGCTTCTCCGTTTGGTCATTTTTCCCCAAAGCAGTGATCAGCAGCCGCTCCATCGCCCGGGTCATGCCGACGTAGAGGAGTTTCTTGGTCCGGGCGGCCTGGGCTTCCGAAGTTTTCGGTTTGGCCGAGGCCGGTATTTCAATCAACTGAGTGCAGTCGGAAATCTGGAGAAGGTCTTATGACGCACAACTCAACTGACCCATCGATGAAGTCCTTCACTCCTCCGGCGGCTCCGCGTCATAAATTGACGAAGACCTCCTTGGTCCGGTTGTAGATGTCCTGCTCGGTCATCTCGGCTCGCTCCAGCATCGCGTTGAGCGGGGCGAAGTTCTTCTCGATAAAGCGGAGGAGTTCTAGTGGCTTGTGAAGGCCGACAGAGATGTCTGATCTGCTTAGTCAAAACTGCATCGACATTGTCGTACTGACCAACACTTCGAATATTGAAATACAGTCGGCCGAATCTATGGTCGGCCGACTGATTTACCATTCTTTATTTCACATTCAGATCCTCCGAGGCTGAATCCTTGCGGTTCACACTTTGGTCCGGAAGCATCCAGATCTGCACGCTCCTCTGCCCCGCCAGCATCTTACTGTCCCCGCTATCTGGGCTCAATGATTCTCCCACAGCGATGATCTTTTCAATTGAGATTCTCTCGGCAAGGAAGGCCGCCTGCACTGCTTCCCCCCGTTTCCTCGACAGATTCTCATTATGAAACTCAGCGTTACGATAATCAGCCTTTGCAACAAGGAACAAGCGAGGCTGGCTTGTCTCGCCGCGTGTCCTGACAATCGCTGCGGCGCGTGCCACGACAGCAAAACCGTTCGGATCAAGCTTCGCGCTATTAGTCGCGAAGTGAATCTCATCACCCAAAGGCACCACCCCGGAGGGTAAAGAGACCGATGGTCCGCGTTCACCACTGCTATCAGGATTTTCCTTTTGCTGGTGACTATCCGACGATGGGTAGTTTTTGACGTCCACGATAAACGTGTCTCCTCCGCGCTGCTCAGTCACGACCGTCCTTTTAGGCTCACCCATGGCTAGAGTTTTCTCGATGGCCACCTTGTCCGTTGCGGGCGAGAGCGTCGGCGGTGTTGCAGGCACCACCACCGGGATCTCGGTAGACCGCTTCTTACCGTTCCGGGAAATGGCCGTCGGCATTGCATCGGACACGACCAGAAAGTTAGCACTTTGTCCATGCGAACCGCTCAGCCGGTCGGAGAACGTTGAGCGGTCCTCGAAGAATTCCTGGGGGCATTCTTTTTCTCCGGCGGCCCAAGGATTGTCACCCCCTGCAGCAGCCCAAACACTGAACGGTCCCGGCCTCAATCCGCGGGTCTGGTGGTCTTTCAGCAACTGTAAGTCGACGGTCTCCCCTCCGCAACCTGCGGTCAACCGCGCCTCCAAGGCTGCCATCAAGCCTTCCAAGCGGGCTTGGCGGGCCTTAGGGCTGGTCGAGCCGAAAAGCCCGCCATCCACGTTGGGAGCATCGATACCAGCCAGCTTGCCGTCCGGCAACAGCACGCTGATTTGGGGGCAAGGGACGTGGGCACCGTTCGAGGACTCTGCGGTGCGGGTGAGGGCCTGGCGCAGGACTTCCAGCACCGGCGTGATCGAGGCCGGATCTTTCGGTTGGGTGATCACGAGACTGGCTTCACCTTCGGGCGAGCCGGCTGTGGCCGGATTCTTGGTGCAGGAGCTCAGAACGAGAAGGGCAGCAAGCCCGATAAGGATGATTAGATTTTTCATGAGCGTGGATAGGTGGTTATCGTTGGGATGAGCGTTGAGAGGAAGCGGCTCATATTTCTGCGTGGGTAGAGGTAGCGGTAGCGGTAGCGGTAGGGGTAGGGGTAGGGGTAGGGGTAGGGGTAGGGGTAGGGGTAGGGGTAGCGGTAGCGGTAGGGGTAGGGGTAGGGGTAGGGGTAGGGGTAGGGGTAGGGGTAGGGGTAGGGGCAGCGGTAGGGGCAGCGGTAGGGGCAGCGGTAGGGGCAGCGGTAGGGGCAGCGGTAGGGGTTTGCAGCGGCCCTGCGGGGGGGGGCAGGCGGGCTCATCTCGCGCTGCTCGGGGGCCGAGAGCTGTTCCAGCTGGATGCGGGCTAAGGCACGGGAGAGGGCAACTTGGGCCAGAGAATTCGGCTGGCGGTTGAGGAAGCTTGCGCGGTCGGAGTCGTCTAGCGTTCCTGGGGAGTGCATGACGTAATGCCAGCCGGAGTCGTCCGTGCTGAGATGCTCCAAAACATGCCCACCGACCTCACCGAGGCGGATCTCGACACCTGTAGTGAAGGGAAACTCGCGGAAGGCGAGAATAGAAAGCGATGACACACCCGCGGTGGACAAATGATGGTATCCCTCGCTTCGGCGCTTGCGTAGGTGCAGCCGATCGAGGAGGCGCGACAGGACGAAGCAGGGTACCCGGGTGGAGAGACCGCCGAGGTGGAGGACGAAATCCAGGCCAGCAATCGTCCAGTTCGCGGCGAGCACGGCGGTTGGCTGGAAGGTGCCGAAGCTGAGTAGCACCATGGCCTTGGCCACGAAGCAGAGTGCGAGGATAATCATCGCGACCCAGTCACGCCAGCCCCATGCACTGGCCGCATGATTGGCGGCGTCCTGCGCGGGGCGGTTCTCCGCTACGAAGGCCTTGAGTGTGGCGATCTGCTTGTCGCGAAGGCTTCCGTACTTCACCAGCGGCACGAGGATGAATTCCAATGCGGCGATCAACGAGGGTGCCGACACGGCGAGCACGATGTTGCCGGAAAGGCTAGTCAGGCTCCACAGGATGAAGCCACTGTAGCAACCCGCCGCGATGAGGCCGAGGTAGATGACAATTGCGCCGAGCGGCCACTCGTCCGGATAGAAGTTGGGCACCCTCTGGAAGGCTGCGCGCAATTTCTTGCCGGCACTTGCAACCGTAAGGCTGCGCGTGACTGTGGTTTGATCGTGGTATTTCTGGTTGGAGGGCCCCTTGGGAGAAGCTCCGGGGGCAGCAATCGAGGTGTTCATGATGGATATTGGGATGCAGGTTTCGCATTCGGATTCCGAATGCTTGCCATCCTCCTTCCATCAGGCGTGCCAAGTCTCATGGTGGCGACGAAGATTAATTCATAACACGACGAAGTTTAGAGGGTTAGGATTGATGAAAAAATCATCACCACCTGGATCGGTGGTGGCACCGCCAAAGTTGGTAAGGTTCGCTCCAAGGAAATCCCGTGAATACTCGTGATCGGGAGGCTCTGACTTCCTATCCCTTTGGCGGGGTCATCGATTTTTGAGCGGGCGGAAATTTTTTGAAAAAGGAGTTCTTCTTCTTGGGCTCACTGCCTCGAAATCCTGGCCCTGCCAATGCCCAGCGAACACTCTCCTCCTTCGCCTCGCCTCTGTAGGTCCTAAACACTTTTTTGAGGACCGCATTCACCATCCCCGAGTTTTCAACGAGGCTTCGATTTCCCTGAACATCGCGATCCCATGTCCAATTCTCCGGATCCAAAGCCTTCCCGAGGATGCCGTTGATCCCTGCAACGAACAGTGCCCTCGCTCCTTCGAGATCCTCGTTTTTCACCGTCTCCACTTGAGTGGCTTTCGACGCGCCTCGATCCGTGGAGACGATCATTGCAGGCCGCCACAATCTCTCAATGAGACCTTTTTGCGCTTCAAGACTGCCTGCTTTGGTCATCTTCAACCCAGCATCCCTGACCCCGCGCACCGAAACAGACTTCGAGTATTCCCAAACCAGATCGACCACACGTTGCAACTCCCTGCGGTGACCAAAGGATGCACGACGGATGAAGCCGGGTTTGGTCGCGGGTCGAGGTTTAGCTCCCGGCTGGATCATCTTCTTGATCTCAGCAACGAAGTAGCCGATCGCGTCCTCATGCCAAACGACTGCGGGCTTGCGGGCGATCATCTCCCTCAAGATCCGTTCGATGTTGTCAGCAACCACAGGTTCCGCGCGGATCACCTGGAAGCGGACCCGGTGCAACAGGTCGTTGCGCAGGGGACGAGCGAGCTCCTCCTCTGTGCGGAAATCATCCGTCACCGGGGTTCCCGCAAACTCTGCCACGCGCGAGTCGCTGGTGGCGACGATGATTCTTACCTTGAGACCAAGGACTCGCCCGCTGAATCCATGGGGCTGGACTTCGCCCGACTGCAGGAAGCGCAAGAGTAGGGTTTGGACCGGAAGGGGCAGGTCTGCAAACTCATCTAGAAAGAGCGTGCCTATCGGTTCGTCGAGAGCGTATTCGAGATCCCACTCGTTCAACTCGTAATCCTCAAGCCCATTACTCTTGCTTTGAGGTGTCGCCGGAGATCTCAAGAGGGAAGCCGACTTCTCCTGAAGGGAGCGATGAAACTCGGAATTGGCGCTCGCTTTGGTTGCAGTATTGAGTGCTTTCTCGATCTGCTTCAATGCCGTGATCAAATTGGTAAGCAAGGGTGGGCCCGTTCCGTCACGCCGGAAGAATTGATTCAAATGAGGTAGCACCTTTCGGCGGAAGACATCCCACTTGTTCTCTTGCTCAGCCCGGTCTAATTGGTCAAAGCCCGACTTCAGGCCGGCGAGTGCTTCCTTGGCATTTTCTTCAAGTTTGGAGGGTCCGTTGGACGATGCCCCCCCCTTGCTGAGAGGATCGATCCCCGCTGCAATAAATGCCTTGCCCAGGCGATGTTCGTCTGCTCCGGTGAAGGATCCTTTGATATAACCGAAGAGCTCCGAATGAGCCATGTGCTCAGACAGGCCGCCGCAATTGATAACTTGGAAGCGCCCCGCTTTGTGATGTTGGTAAAGCCGATTTTTCCGTCGCGCCCACTGCTTGTGGATGAACTTCGCGATTCCCTCCTTTCCGGTTCCCGACTCGCCGACGATCATGACCGGCTGGTCATGACTTGCCGCGAAGGAAATCTGGAAGCGGTTGGTGGCTTCACTGAGATCAGATTGGAAAAAATCGTAATGCCCTTCGACCAGATCGGAAATCCACTCGTTCCCATTCTGCGATTTCTTGTCAAACTTCACCACGTAGGGCAGATCCGGAGCTTGGCATGAGGTGCCGCAGCCCGAGCTGAAGTCCTGCACAGTGAAGGCATGAAGGTAGGCATCATCGAGCGAATCCGCGCTTGAGTCATATTGGGTCAGGATGATCACGAGGCTGTTTTTGGAGAAGCGTTCCAGACAGAGGTGAAAGAACCCAATGCCATCATGTCGTCCCGCCTCAAGTTTCTGATCAGGCGCATCGAGACCGAGTTTAGCAAAATTCGAAATTGCAGCCTGTTGGAAGACCGACCAGTCTCTACTTGGACCAATATTGCCAATATCGAGAAGTATTACGTCGGCCTTGGAGAGAAACTCAGCGTAAAAGTCGCACTCCATGTCTTTGAATTTCGATGGGTGCTCGTGGGGAGCGAGAACCTTGATGACCGTGGACGCGCCACTGTCGGGAATTCTCCAGACTTGGGAGAGCGCCGCATCCGCAGCAACGATGAGTTCCACGTCCTGCCTAGGGAGAAGCTTTGCTATCACTCCGCATTGGATCGCAGTCCAATTGCATTCTGCGCCTGCATCGGGTGTTTCCGCGATGTCCGGTGCAAAGTCGTCATCAATGAGCAGAATGCGAAAGGTTCGGTTCATTGCAGTTGGATTTGAATTTGTTGGAAAAGCATCAGGAAGGGGCGCTCGTCCGATTCCCGAGACTCTGAGGCAGGCGAGTTTCTCCAGAGCTCAAATCCAAGGTCCGGCTTGCTGAGGTCAGGGGGGAGGCCTTGACGGTGGCGCGCGATAGCCTCTTCACCGAGGACGTAGGCGACTGGAACCCGCGAGCATTGGAGAGCCTTTGCCAATTGGATGACGGCAGCGGTTCCACGCAATCGCATGACGTCGGAGCCTGGCTGAATTTCTTGTAAGCGGTCCGAAAGCGCTTCCAGATTGCTCGTCAGCGCCCAGCCTTCGACCTGTATGCTGCCGATGCCGCTGCGGGGATCGCAATCGATCCTGATCGACCCGGGTTGTTCGAGAGGACCATAGGCTAGATTCCGAGCCAATTCCTCGATCAACATCAGAGCCCGGCTATCGACGGCCCCATTCTCCAAGCCGGAGACAAAGAACTCCAAAGCGGGATTCCGTCCCCAGAGAGCCTGCCTCAAAGTCTGGTCAAACGCTTGGCCCTGATATCCGAGCTGCGGCCAAGCAAGTGCCTGCTGGTCATCGAGCACCGGCATCCCTTGCTGGCGGGCGAAGCCGACAGCGCCCTGCAGAATCCGCTGCAGGATGAGCAAACGCGGGCCGGCGTTCGGGTTGCGCAGTTCGATCGCCTTGAGATGATTGCCGACCGAATGATTGAGGATCTCCAAGGCATCCGCCGCTGCCTTGGCACGGGCTACATCCTCGGTCGCAAAATGGAGGCTGCCTAAGAGTCCGTCGACCCGTTGGGCGACAGCACAAAGACGGACAGCGAGGTCTTCCGTGACTGTGGTGCCGGTCTTGAGCAGGAGGGTCACTCCGCCGGCACCAAAGCGGCGGCGAGCTTCCCAACGGGCGTCATGGATGGAACGGGCTAAAACCATGACTACCTGCAGCTCGGGGAGAATGGGCGCCAAGATCGACATATAGTCCGGATGCTCGACCCTTACGTGGAGGTTAACCTCCTCAATGATGCCTCTATCACCTCTAGGGAAGAACTTGACCTCTGCCTGCTCACGCGCTTCGGGAAATGGCGTGAACTCGCCCGGATGGATCCGGATCACCTCGCCCTCCGTTCCGAAGCCCTCCGCTAGGACATCCGCAGGATGGAGTTTCTCATCTTGATTGCAAGCGACTGTAATCACGCAAAGTCTGCCAACCCTTACTTCCGTAGGATCTTCAGGCAGAAATTCGGTGGAAGTACTTCGGAAGACAACGATCACCGGCTCGGACTCCACGTAGAATTCGTGGATACGCAGGAAGAGAGAAGCCTTGAGTTGCTGGAACAACGCCGTCACCACTCCGAAGCGGGCAATTCCGCGGTAATGTTCCGGTTCCGCACGCGCGAGATAGGGAACCGGCAGGTGGAGCCTTGAGGAATCTGGCAAGAGGGGTGCTGGGACGAGGCATACAACTTCCGGCGGAAGGTATTCGATCAGGGCTTTCTCCAGCCACTTTTCCATCGCCTCCCTGAAGACGGCTTCACCCTTGCTGCTGTCGTAGTCTGTCAGCGAGGGTGGGTTGCTCAATGGCCAAGCGTTGATGGGAGCAAGCTGCATGGGCATGGTTAAGGCTATCGGGCTTGTCCACGTGGAAGCCACCGGAGGGAGTAATTCTCCACGGTCAAAAGGATCGCGTTCAGGATGACGCCGAGGCCAGCCGTAATAAGGATGGTGGCATAGGTTTCGGGAATACGGTAGGCCGCTTGAAAATCGAAGATCTTCCGGCCGAGGCCTACTTCCCCGATGCCGATGAACATTTCGACCGCTATCACCAGTGCTAGCGAGTAGCCCAGTGCTACACGGGTGCTGGAAAAAATATGCGGCAGGGCCTCCCAGAACAGAATGCGGGTCGCAATGCGCCATCCGTTCATTCCGAGCATGCGGCCCTGACGAACCCGTGATTCGTTGGCGAGTAGAGCACCGGAAACCGTTCCGATCAGGATCACCGTGGCACTGTTATACCATGCCAACATGATGATGCTGCTCTCGCCTACCCCGATGACAATTAGAAACAGTGGGAAGAGCGCCGCGGCCGGAATGGACCGCAGCGCGTGAAGCAGTCCCTCCACGCAGCGGTAAACTTCGCGGAAGTGCCCAAATAGAAGCCCGAGCGGGATCCCCGCCAGAAGCGCCAACACAAGGGCGCATGACAACCTGAACAGCGTCTTGCCAGCGTCATTGAGAATACCGCCGGCCAATACAAGCCCGACTCCCGCCTTCCACACGGCTGCCGGGGACGGAAGAATGATGGAGTCCACCATGGGCTTGCCGCTGCCCCCGGTCAGGGTGAGCAGCCACCAGACGGCTGCGATGACGACGATGATGATCCCGGGGGCTATCCTTGCTCCCAGCCAGATTTTTTTCAGAGGCATGGGAGAGTTTCTACCTTGTCGTTGATCGCCCTGACGGATTCGTTGATGCGCAGCTCAAGCTCGACCGAAAGCGATGAGTCGAGTGGACGGGAGGGCGAGGCACCAGTCTGGAAGTCGTCCACGATTTCCGCCGGCAGGCTACCCAGCACCACGATGCGATCGGCAAGATCGAGCGCATCCTGAGGATAGTGGGTGATGAGAACGAGAGTCGACCCGTCTTGTTGCACAATCCGTCGCAAGGCATCCAGGATCAGTTTCCGCGTCCTGGGATCCAGGGAGGAAAGCGTTTCGTCCAGGATCGCCATCTGGGGCCTCCACGACAAGCTTCGGGCCAGGGCAAGCCGCTGCAACTCTCCTCCGGACAGCGTTCTGGGCTTGGAACTCATGACATGAGTGAGACGAAAGGTATCCGAGATGAAGGATGTCCGGGAAGCGGCATCGGCGGCACTCCAGCCGAGCTCTTGCAATGGCCCTCTGATGTTCGCCGCGACGTCCAGCCAAGGAAAGACCGAGTTAAGCGGCGTCTGGTCGATATAGACCACATCGCAGGGGCGGTCGAACCCGGGATGCCGTATCACCCTGCCGGCATCGGGAGCGAGAATCCCTGCCGCTACCTTGGCGATTGTGCTTTTGCCACTCCCGCTGCTTCCCATGAGGGCAGTGATACGGCCCGCTTCGATGCTAAGAGAGAAATTTGCGAGCAAAGATCCCTTGCCCACCGTATCGTCCTTTGCATAGGAAAATGCGATACTGTCCAATTCCAACGCTGACTGCTTTGAATTCACGGTTTTACGAGATCCACCGCGTTGATCGAGTGGGGGAGCTCACCGAGTTCCACGAGACGGTCAATGAACGCCTGCAAATTGGCGGTATCCACCTCGGTGGACAACACGTCATCGACGATATTGACCTGCGGGATGACCTCTGGAGGAAGCTTGGTGTAGTTCCCTAGGGAACGACGCGCTTCGGAGGGGGAAGCCCGAATCGAGCCGATGGCTTCATCCAAAACAGACGTGAAAGCCTTAACCTCATCAGGATACTTTTTTTCGAACTCACGGGAAACGATCGAGGCCGAAATCGGGCTAGGGCTGAGCATGTCCACGTAGATCGAGCCGAATATCCGTCGGTTTCCTTTACTCAAAGCAGTTGTCAGGGTCGGCTCGTAGGCTAGTAGGGCGTCAACTGCGCCAGACTCAAGGGCCGAGAGGTGGCTCGCTGGAGGCAACTGCACAAACTCGATTCCGGCTTCCTTCACCCCTTGCTTCTTGAGGAAGTTCCTCATTAAATTCAAGGCGGTGGTTCCGGGAAACAACCCAATCTTGCGGCCCGCTAGGTCGGAGACCGACTTGATCGGAGAATTCTCCTTCACGACGATCCCGTCATAGGGACAAGACGAGGTCATTTTGCTGTGGAGAATGATCCTGACCTTGCCAGGATGTTGTGCTTCGAGGTTCAAGATGGGCACGAGGCTCACGCCGGTCACCACATCCGCCTGCCCCGCCACGACCGCGTTTATCATGTCGTTCGCTGAATTAAACACGGTGAAGGCAATCGGAACCTTTTTCTTGGCGAACATGCCGCGGTCCTGAGCCAAGTAAGACGGCAGGTTCAAAACCACCGGAGCATACGCCACCCGGATCGTTGGCGGTTCGTTTGATTCTCCGCTTTTCTTCTGCCACCAGACGATTCCCACCACCACCAACGCTACGAGAACAACGAGCAGGATGACCTTTGGTGCAGCACTTCTTTGGTTTTTGTCAGGCGTGGACATAGGATGAAGAACAGATTTGGGCGTTCCGGGAGATAGTCAGCAGCAATTTTCGAAGCGTTCGGCTCATAAACCACCGGACGACCTGCCTACCGAGTGGAAGCCTTAGGACGCCCCAGCGGGTGTAATCGCACCGGATGGTAACCCGCGTCCCAGACCGGACCTGATGAAAGGAATACTCGACATCATGTGGCAACGAGGCAGGACCTACGGTTGCAGGCGAACTCGTCATCGCCCACACAGACCCTTCGTCGAACGCCGTGATCGACCCACTGTACTTCTGAGGCCACCCCAGGATTGTGTGGATCTCGGAGATCTGCACACCTTCCCTCAGCGATGCAGGACCTTGGAACCGACCCAGCATGGGCACTGCGGACGCCAGCATCCGTGGGTTGCAAGCCACGCTCCACGTAGTGGAGAGAGGAGTTGGAACAACGAGGGATTCAGTTACCGATTCTCTGAGGAAGTGCATTTTTTGGCGGGCATTTTCATGGAGTCTATGCCCCTGTACCACAGTTGCAATCTCGGGGTGAGATTCTCAAATTATGTCAGGACAAATCCCACGCGTTCTAGTGTGCTGGTTTCGTGCCAGTATTGGATTTCCTTCTTAACCTACTAAAAATAAGGCGATTGAGCCCAAATGAACACTTTTCACGTTGAAGAAGAAGACGGAAGATCCCGTGAAATCCCGTGAAATCCCGTGAAATCGCTGTTTGCAAAGACAAAATGGATATCGCCCAGGGATTCTGCGGACGCATCTGAGGTCGTCATACCTCAACAAACGGGCTGAATGTGAGCTATCCATTCAAGCGCTTCAGGCTGATCTTGCTCTCGGGAGCTTCTGAGGTGAGCTTACTGTGCCTCGAATACGTCTTCTTCGAAAGGATCGACCCGTCAGTGGACCTGGGCTTCGACATCGCTGCTGAATACGATGAGGCGCTTAGGATTCACAGGCAACCGAATGCCCTTGAGCTAGTTCAATGGGAACAATCACCAGCTAAAACAAGGCAGCAACCCGCCCGCCACCGTAGTGACGGGCGGGACACTGACTTTCAGGCCCGCCCTTCAGATTCTCCTCAGTCCCCACTTGGGGAATGAGCGAGCGAGGCAGCTACAGCTGCACGATTGGCTGTCCATGCCCGCATTCGAGCGAGTTCCTCGTCAAGCTCGTTTGCGATTGGGCGAAGCTTCAGGATCGAGTCGATCAGAGCACCCTCGTCTGGCGTCTTGCCACACTGCCGGAGAGCATCGTCATAGGCCTCGTGAATTTCTCCGGGAGTGAACAACGAGGACACCTGAGCAAGACGGACGCTGTCGTGGAGGTGATGGCCTTCGATCCGGGTAGTGAGCAGATCTCTCCAAATGTAGCTTCTCTGCTGCATCCCAGGAAGGTCCAGGTGCCAGACGTCGCAGAAGATCCGACGTGAGGTGAACCCCACTGGAAGCCGATGAGGTCGATCGGTGGTGCAAACGACGAACACCGGGTGCTCCCGATCCAGGAGCCAGCGAAGGAGACCCACATGAGCCTCGCCTGGGTTCTCAATCCACAGCACGCAGGGATCTAGAGATCCAAGGAGTGTGAGAATCTCTGCCAATGCGAAGGCATCACACGCCGGATCGAGCCGATACAGCGGACGCTGGAGGGCACTTGCGATGGCCTTTGCCGTGTTGCCTTTCCCGCAGCCGGGAAGGCCGCATAGCAGTGTGGCCCTCGGGTTCGGGATCTCCGGCGAGGTGAGCCAACCGGGGAGGCGGTCGATCCAGCTTTGGAGGCGGTCGTAGCAGACCGGAACAGTCGAGTTTCCCGGGTCAACAGAGTGGAGAAATGGGTGTTCGAATTTCATGAGGTTCTTGGTGGAAATGATAAGGCCGCCACGGATCGATATCCGTGACGGCCATTTGTGGTGGAGCGAATCAGGCAGTTTGAGGATCGGCTTTGAACTTGAGTTGCCCAACAACGCATTCCTCGCGGGGGATGTCGTCACGAGGTCCGAGGTAGACGGGTTGGTAGAGAACGCCGCTGGTGCGGAGCGCATACAAATACCGCACTTCGATGATCTCCCCGACGGGCGGAATGCTGTAGTTCGGTGGTATCGTTACGCTGCCTGCAAACACCTCAACGCCATCGTCCAGCAGCGCCAGTTTGACGGAACGCTTGCCGTTCAGCCCGGCAACCAGGCACGAGGCGGTGGTTACGAACTTGAACTTCAATGCGGCCCCACCAGAGGCAGGACGCCCACTGGTGTATGGAGCATCCCGGCGCTTTAAGACAATGCCTTCCCGGTTCTCACCGCGAAGCGTCTCAAACATGGCCTCCTTTTCCCATCGCTGTGTGGCGGTTGGGATACGGCGGATGGCATGGCGATCATGTTTGTGGAGCACCTTCTCAAGCACAGCGAGACGCTTGCTGAGGGGAAGCTGGCACAAATCGCGGTTCTCGTGTTCGAGGATGTCGAAGGCATGAAAAACTTCACCGACTGCTTCTCCGTCCAGCAGATAGGAACCCGGAATCGCCAGAGCAGACATGAGGATGGCGGACGGGACTACCACACGGAGACCGTTCCGGTTGATGCCCTTCACGGTGTTGCCGATCTTGGCGATGAGCATCCGTCGTCCGTCGAACTTCTCCTGAGCGACCCAATCTGGCGACTGGATCATGCCTTCGAGGTCTTTTTCCGGGACGGCATTGAGGAGCTGAGGGCGGATACCGGTATCGTCGGGAGTGACGTAGCCAGGCACCGGGGAAGCTTCAGAGTCGGAAGGCTTGTAGCCTTTCGCCAGCTTTGAGGCCACGAGCTTGTCGAAGAGTCGGTTGGCGGTTTCGAGCGGCACCGGCACATCGGTCTTGGTTCCAGTCGTGAGGGTGTTGCCGCGCCGGCCATAGGCGAAGTTGACGACGTAGCCATCGCCATTTGCTTCGACTGCGGCCTGATAGATTTTGTCGGATCCGCTTTCGCGGAAATAGAGGGTGGTGGATTTCATGGTTGGGGTAGTGCTTGGGTAGAAATAAAAAGGCCGCTCGGAATTGGTCCGGGCGGCCTTGGGTTGTGGGGGTGGGAGGGTGTGTCAGTATTCGGCCTCCGTGAGGGTCTTGCCGAGTGGCTTGGCGAGTTCGTAAATGGCATTGAGGTCCATGCTCGCGGTTTCCCCCTTGTTGTTCACTGCGACGGTGTAGCCGATGAGATACCGGAGCTTTTCGTTTCCGATCTCCATGAGCACCGCTACCTCGCCATCGGCGAGATGTAGCGACAGCTCTTCATGAAGGGCGATGCTTTCGTCCTCCTGCGTTTCCTCGTTGAAGCGGCTTCCTGGCCAGCCCCCGTGATGAGAGTCGTCACTGGGAGTGATGGCGAACCTTGGGACCTCGTGAGGAATCCTTTCGGGATAATTTGGCGTCATCACTTCGAGGTCGTGACTCTCCGCCCATTGGCGGAACTTGGTTTCGTCTTTGACTGCGAAGTAATTGCTGCGGGCGGTGGCGTAGTAATTGGCCATGGTGTTGTTGGGTGTGGGATTCGATGGATTGCGTTCGATCGACTAGGATCGACGCGTCCGCCCGGCTTCATGCATGTTCAGGAATCCTGAACATGCGTGCGTCCAGGCGGGGTTTCTGTTGCGTTTTGTCGGTAAATGTTTTTTATTGCCGACGTTTCGTGAAACGCGACTGGTCAAAGCTCCTAGGAAAACTCTATGGAGAAGCAACGCTGCTGCGGTCGAAGGACCTGGAGCGCAAGGGGCTCTCGCGGACCCGAATCCGGGAAGCCGTGGAACTTGGCGTGCTGGAACGGATCAGCCGTGGGCTCTACGCCAGGCCTGACTCCGAGCCGACTGAGCACCACTCACTGGTGCAAGTGGCGCGGCTGGTGCCGGGGGCTGCAATCTGCCTGCTCAGCGCTCTGCGGTTTCACGAACTCACAACGCAGAATCCGCATGAGGTGTGGATCGCAATCGATCCGAAAGCGAGGAAGCCGGTCCTTACCTACCCTACGATCAAGGTCCAGAGGTTCGGGGCCGATCAGTTCAAGCTGGGTCTGGAATCCCATCGCGTGGAGGGTATCAACCTCCGTGTCTATTCAGTGGCGAGGACCGTGGTGGACCTTTTCCGCTATCGGAACAAGATCGGGCTGGAAGTGGCGCTTGAGGCACTCAAGGAAGGCTGGCAGTCGCGCCGCTTCACTCTCGTAGAGATCAATCGCATCGCCAATCGTTGCCGAATGGAGCAGGTGATGAAACCCTACATAGAATCACTCACTGCATGAAATCCGAAGGTCTGGTCGAATCCATCCGCCACCGACTCATGACCCTGTCACGGGCCAATGGTGAGGCGTTTGACTTCGTTCTGGCGAGGTATGGTGTGGAGCGCTTCCTGTATCGACTGAGCCAGTCCCGGCATGCAGATCGCTTCATCCTCAAAGGGGCGATGCTGTTCCATGTGTGGAACCGAAAAATGCACCGTCCGACCCGTGACCTCGATCTTCTCGGGTTCGGGGCTGACGATCTGGAAAGCGTTCGTCAGTCGATTCTCGATGTCCTGCGAACCGAGGTTGCGGACGACGGTCTCTCATTTCGTGAGGAAACTCTGGTGGTGGAGCCCATTCGTGAAGATCTCGCCTATGGCGGTGTGCGAGCGAGGTTTCTCGCGAAGCTGGGAAACATCCGGATTCCGGTGCAGGTCGATGTGGGATTCGGTGACGCAATTACGCCGGGCCCGGAGTCGAGGGAATTTCCCGCGTTGCTATCCGGATTTCCGGCGGCGTCCCTCAGAGCCTATCCAATGGCAACCGTGGTAGCTGAGAAGTTCGAGGCGCTGGTTCGGCTCGATGCACAGAACTCCCGAATGAAGGACTTCTTTGATTTGGATATCCTACTTGGGACGGTCGAGCTGGATCGGGAGCTGCTGTCGGAGGCGATCCACGCGACGTTCAAGCGCCGTGAAGCTTCAGTTCCTGAGGACGAACCAACTGGATTGACTCTCTCGTTTTCACACGAAAAGCAGGTCATGTGGCAGGCCTTTCTTCGGAAGAATGGACTGAGCGGTGAACGTGATGATTTCGCCGAGGTGATCTCCAGAATCCGGAGCGGTCTGTCCTGGATCTGGGGGAAATAAGCGATGAAGGTTTCGGCGGGTGGGCCATCACGAAGGGTGTGATTCCTCCGTGATGGCCCGGTGTTTCCCCGGTCACGCTGGTGGCGTGTCGTGCGACCGGGCTTGCCGCTGTCCGTGGCGTTGCCGAAATGTGTGGATCAATTTGCCTGGCTGACGTGTCGGGTTCCTCTCGTCTGCCGCTCAGTCGCCTTTCCTGCTTCACGGGCACGACCCGAGGACCACTGCCTGAGGGCCTTGATCTGGGCATCCATCAGCTTGGCCAACGGAACGGTTCTGCTGGTGGCATCAAGGATGTCCTTCTCGGTGGGTTCACGGGACTCAGCGAAGGCCTCGTGTAGGGCATCGACGAAGACCGCTTCGATCTCTGCGCCAGTGAAGTTCTCACAGGCCCGGGACAGAGCGACACAATCGAAGTCGGTGGACTTGCGACCATGCCGGGCGATGACGATGTCCCAGATCTGCGAGCGCTCCTGGGCGTCCGGAAGATCGACGAAGAACATCTCGTCGAACCTCCCCTTACGAAGGAACTCAGGCGGGAGCTTCGAGACGTCGTTTGCCGTGGCGACCACGAACACCGGCTTCTCCTTCTCCTGCATCCAGGAAAGGAATGAGCCGAAAACCCGGGAGGACGTTCCGCCATCAGTGGAACCGCTGGACTTGCTTCCAGAGAATCCCTTCTCAATTTCGTCGATCCAGAGGACACAGGGAGCAATGGCTTCGGCGGTCTGGATGACGGAACGCAGGTTGGCTTCCGACTGTCCGACGATGCCGCCAAACACGCGTCCCATGTCGAGACGCAGCAAGGGCAGTCCGAACGCCCCAGCCGTCGCCTTTGCGGTGAGGCTTTTACCGGTGCCGGGAATACCGACGATGAGCAGGCCTTTCGGCGCAGGGAGCCCGTAGGCTTTCGCGGAGGCGCTGAATGCCCCGGCACGGCGCACCAGCCATTGCTTGAGCTGATCAAGGCCACCGATGTCCGCAAGGCCTGTGGAGGCTTCTACGACCTCGACAAGTCCACTGCGCTTCAGCGTGCGGGCCTTCTCGCGGGCGATGACCTTCGGGTCGATCTTCTTGGTTTCGACCACCGAGAGCGCGAAGACGTTTTCAGCCTCAGTGGTTGTTAACCCGAGGGCGCCTTGCAGGGCGCCTTCACGCGTCGCGGCGGAAAGTCGTTTGATCTCGGCGGACTGGAGGATTCCATCCAGAACAGCTCCCAGTTGAGTTGTGTCCGGCAGGTTGAAATCCACCTGGGCGAATTCGTGTTCGAGTTCCGGCGAGAGCTTCAATCGGCAACCTAGCAGGATCAGCGCATGTCCTCCACTCTTCGCGACTCGAAGGATGTCCTTGAGGCGACGAATGAGCAGAGGATCGCTCTGGTCGAGATGAAGCTGGAAGTCCCGGAGGAGGACGACCTGCTTTTCCCCTTCCGGCGGGAAGACGTCTTCGACCAACTGGAGGGCATCCATCGGATCCGGGCAGGGATTTACCCGGCGTTCTTTCGGGCAGATGAACCCTTCGCTGGAGGACCAGGCATGGAGACGACGGTTGAGGGAATCGCAGACCGAGGCGATCTCCGCCTCCGCTCGTGCTTCCTCGGAGGTAATGACGACGAGGCCGGGATACCCGGCCAGAAGGTAGGTGGTGAGATTCATGAACTTGGTGAAGGGGTTGAGTTGCTTGCCTGAGGCTGAAGATTGTCATGCTCCCACCGCAGGCATTCGGAACGGGAGGCATGGGAGAAGAGCACCTCGCCGGTATCGGCATGGCACACGTCCCAAAGTTGGGCGGAATCGTTGAACCGAATGTCCGTAGCTCGAACGACGATAAGTCGTCCAAGCTCACGGAGGTTGATCGCTTCGGTGTAGAGGCAGTCGATGCGACCGTCGGGAGTGAAGCGGAGGGTGGTCGTCATGACTCGCCTCCAAGGGGCTGCTGCTGTTGGTGACTCTGGATGAAGAAGTCGGACTTGCGGACACGGCGGACCTTTTTGCCGAGAGCTTCCTCAATGGCCCGGGTCGCGGCTTCACAGCCGTCGCCCTTGAAACCGTAGGCCTCGACCCTGATCTCGCCGGTGGGCGAAACTCTGACACGGATCTGGCGGCTCATAGGCTACCTCCTTCAAGAGTCAGCAGAATCGAGCCATCGGCTTCAACTCGCTTGGTGGTTCGCAAGCCACGACTGCGGGCTTCGCGGAGGGTGCGGTGGACACCGTAGCCTTGGAGCAGGCGGCTGTAACCGACTCCGACTTCCCGAGCAACATGGCCGGACCACCAGTCGGTGGTGAGACCGTAGGTGCCATCGTTGTCAGGAGATGGGTCAACGGCGATGTCGTAGGGTCCCCGCAGCTTGATGACGTGCGGAGCCTTGCGGACAGCACCTGCGTATCCTCGGCAGTGGCTGTCTGAAACGACTTTCAAATCGAGGTCAGCGCACGCGTCGACCAGCGAGGGGATGTCACGAATCTGGGTCTGAATGGTGGTGTAATGGGACATGATTGGAAATGGAGGTGAATGTGGAGAAACGCAGAAGGGCGGCCCCTGGTGAGGAGTCGCCCTTCTTGCAATCAATCAGGTAGAGGTTCGTTGGCGGTTTAAGTGGCTTTGAGAGAGATGGTTGGAAATTCAGGCAGGTGATGTGATTGCAGGCTTGTCGAGTGAGGGTAACGGCTGGGAGGGAAAGGGAATGCTTCCGGGCATCCACGACGGACACCCGGAAGCCGATCGTTGGCGATCGTTCAGCTCGCGGCGCTGAGCTTGCGTCCGCCCATCTGGCCGAAGCGCAGCAAGACGTCGCGGGCATCTGCCCGGGCAAGCTGGACGGCGTTCTCGCGAAGGCGGTTGAGGCCTTCAGTGAGGGTTGCCATTGCTCCGGGCTGATTGCGGTAGTCCTCGGCACTGCGGCTGAGGAGATCCCGGCGGAAGCGCTCCAGCGTCTGTTCGAGTTGCTGGTCGCCCGCAAAGTTCAACGAACGGAAGCTGTCGATGAACGTGCTGAGGCGATTCAGCGTGCGCTGGTGGACGCCATTCTCGCTGCCGTCAATGGTGGCGAGAACCTCAGTTGCCAGGCGTGCAGTTTCTTCGCGCAGGGATGAGACGCATTCCCGGATGAAGCCATCCAGGTCGGCTTGCATGCGACGCGAGGCGTCATCGGCAATCCGCCGACGGTCTTCCGCGATTTCGAGTTGTTCGATCCCTTCCACGACTTCCAGCCGGATGCTATCCGGGGCGGCGATCTGGAAGAGACGGGTTTCGAAACCGAAGCGCTTGGTGATGTCGCCGGCCGGTGGGAATGACTGCTCGATGGTGGCAATGAGTCGTTCGGCGCTTCCGTTCATCTGATGGGCAGCTTGACGCCATTCGGCCATCGCACTTTCGCGCAGCGGACCGTAGCCCGCCACGAAGTCGAGGGTGGCCTCCCGGAACTCCTCACGGAGCTTTTCAATCCGGTCAGTGAGATCGGCGAGCCGGGGGTTTGGAACAAAGCGACCAATGCCTCCCAGGAACGGGAAGCTGGAACCTTCGACAAGTGCATGGGCACGGGATTCAATCAATGCGAACGGAGCAAGTGCATCACGAGGGATGAGCCGCTTGTGCCCAAGCTGAATGAGTCGGTCGCTGACCTGACTGGAATCAAGCCCGAGGTCTTCGGGATTAAGTCGCTTGCAGCCTCGCCAGTAGCGGACCGAGGTGGAAATGAGGACTCCCCGACGGCAGACGGCATCTAGGAGCCGCTGGTTCTGGGGATGGGTTGGGACAGAAGACATGGGAATTCTTGGTGGTTGGTTTGGTAGATTGGCTGGGAACGAAAAAGCCCGCCGGGGTCACAGGGACCGAGACGGGCTTTTTCGTCGATGGACGTTGAATTAGTGCGGCGACACCAGGTTTGCAGTAATCACCACTATCAGTAAAAGTAGCAATAAGCCTGAGATGAATGGGCCGAGCAGGCAGAAGGCGAATACACTAAGGCCGAGGAGTAGAGCCCACGGCCAGAGATCGAAGATACTGAAATCGTTATCGTTCATTTGAATTACAATGGGGTATTGGATTGGATTAAGGAGGACGATGCAGGCGCGTTTCACCGCTTCGCTGGCTTCCAGCGCATGCACTCGTTTTTGAATTGGCACCACGAGCAGTGCATGCCGGGCGAGGGATGGAACCTCTCTGCAACGATGCCATCGACAGCCGTATTGAGCAGGCCAACGACACGGTCCTTCCGGACCTTGCCGGCCGGCTTCAACGACACTCGCTGAATCGACGGAGTCTTGGTCTTGACCAGATACACGAGGTCCAGCGACTTCGGTGTGATCCCAATGGCGGCTTCCAGCAGTAGCTGGTAGCTGACCAACTGGATCTCGTGATCGAATGCCGCTTGGTCCGGGTTGGCCTTGGTGGCGGAGCTCTTGTAATCGACAGGCGTGTAGTCGTGCTCAACGAGGTCCACGGCACCGTTGAGGGGAACGAGAAGACCGGGGATCCGCTCGTTGAGTGGAACTTCCACCGCCCGAGGCTTTTCCTTCGGCACTTCATC
>JAIYDT010000337.1 GCA_027487355.1 Verrucomicrobiaceae bacterium | reverse complement strand
TCCGCCGGTTCGATGTAGCGGCGCGCTTCAAGCTGCAGGACCTGACGGAAGCGGGAGTCCGGACGGTTCTCGCGATAAATGTTGTCCACCGGGATGTCGATGGTGCCGCCGAGTCCATCCGGCAGGGTGACGATGTCGGTGCGCTGCACGACCTTGTAGGGATCGTTCAGATAGCCGTTGGTGAAGCCGAGCGTGAGGTTGGCCGAGACCACGGTGTCCTTGTCGACGACCTGACTGACGCCGGTGAACCAGTCATACTCGTACTTCCGGCGTTCCCCGAGCCCTCGGACAGTGACCAGATCATCGAGGTAATTCACGCCGTAGGAGACCGTGGTGTTTTTCTGGTTCAGCTCGAGGGTGTCGCTCAGCGCGAAGCCACGGGACAGGTAGTCCTGCTCCTTGCTGCGTGAGACTTCCAGCTCGACCCTGTGATCGCCGAATTGCCTTGAGAGGGCCCCGAGGATGCCGGTGCGGACATCCTCCAGATTGGAATAGAAGGGCTGGATGCTGCCCGGCAGTGCTCCCGTGGGAGACGAGCCGCTGATCGCGTCATTCAGCCACTGGAAGCGGAAGGAGGTGGCATCATCGAAATCGATATCGCCACGGACATAGTGAGCCTCGATTCTGATGCGGTCGTCGTCTTCCTGGTAAAGTTGATACCCGTAGTCGTAACGCTGAGGAGGCAGTTCTCCACGGCATTGCGCACCCGGGCAGAGCAGGGAGGCGAGGACAAGCGGTCGGCGAGGGATCATGGGGCGATGGTCAGTCAGAAGGTCTTGCAGATGGAGGCACTGAGGCTCCGCTTTGATTCAGATAACCAAGCCCCGTGGAACCGGCAAAGGTGGGATGGTTTCCAAATGGTTACATTTCCGGGAATGACCGGAGGGTGTCGAGATCATTCATCCGGGCAAGGAATGCCCGCTCGCGGAAATCGGCGGCAGACTTCGGCGGCGCGAGTTGTCCGATTTTGCATGCGGTCCCCGACCCCCGCTGCCTTGACAGGGGACAGGATTGAAAACAGGGTGATGTTGCCCGCAATGGGCTCAATCAGCATGACAAAGGATTCCGGATTTTTCGCAGGCTTGGACATTGGTGGCACCACGGTGAAGTCGGTGCTGGTGGACGCAAATGCCGAACAGGTGGGCGGACTGGTCGAGGTCCGCAGTCTGGTGAAGGACGGCTACGAGGCCACCTTCAGGCAGTTGGAGAACGCCCTCGAGCAGCTCGCCAGCGGGGCGGGAATCGATCTCAGCGCCATCAAGGGTATCGGCCTCGATGTGCCGGCACCCAGCAGCGACGGCGTGATCTGGGGACGCGCGAATCTCGGCGAGGACTGGGTCGGCACCGACATTCGTGGCAAGCTTTCCGAGCGTCTCGGGCTTCCGGTTTACATGACCAACGATGGCAACGCGGCCGCACTCGGCGAGTATGCGCTGCGCCGCAAGTATCACGGCAGCCTGCTGCTGGTCGCTCCCGGCACCGGGCTCGGTGGCGGGCTCGTGCTTTCAGGAGGCACCGGCTATGAGGGCGCGAATGGTCTGGCACTGGAGGTCGGCCACATCAGTGTGCCGTTCCGCGAGGACGATGGCGAGCTGCCGACCTGTTCTTGCGGTCTGAAAGGCTGTGTCGAGGCCTGGGTCTCGCTGGTGGCGTTGCGTCGCCGTCTGCGCTTCGAGCTCGCCAAGCCCGAGTGGGCCTCCCATCCGCTCAACGAGGGCGATGCCCCGATTGAGGAAAAGGCCTTCCGTCTTCGTGAGTTCGCGGAAAAGGGTGACGCGCTCGCAGTCCAGATCTTCAAACAGCAGGGCTTCATCCTCGGTTATGCGGTGGCCGATCTCGTTCGGGTCTTTGATCCCGGTTTGGTGGTCGTCGGCGGCGGTCTGGCCGAGACTTCGTTCCGCGATCAATACATGGGATGGATCCATGAAGGCTTCGTCGATCGTGCCTGGCCGGCGTATCGCCACAGTCCGCTGGATGTATCGAAGGAAACCACGCGCTTCGAATGGGCGATCGGTGGCGACGCCTCTGCCGCCATCGGCATGGCCTACGCCGCGCGGGAAATGTTCCAGTGAACGAATCGTGGCGGCGCTTCCCAAGCGCCAGGCCGGAAGATGAGTGAAGGGCCCGGCGCTTGCAAGGCGTCGCCAGTTGTTGCGACGCTGGAGCAGGCAGCCGGAAACTTCCTCCTTGTCCCCGTCGCCTGTGTCCCGGATTCTCCGGGCAATGCGACGAGTCGTCGAGTAACTGTCCGCCCAACTCATGAGCGCCACCCGAAAGCAGTGCCGAGGTTGCTCAGCCATGATTCTCGAGATCACGGCAGTCGCGAATTCGGGTTATTGCGGGACGTGTGCGCGGACACGAGGCTGGCGTTACCGGCTTCAGCAGATCGGATTCATCCTGTCTTCGTTTGGGGCAGTTTTATCCGCCGTCCTTTGTGGCCCTTTTTTCGCATGTTTCTTCGCCATCCGAGGATGGTTTCGTCGGAAGAGATTCCCATTCGACGCTGCTACTTTACTGTCAGTTATTGGAGCAGTTCATCCGCCAGATATTGCTGCTGCCTACTGCGCTGGTGTGATTGACGGCTACTGGGAAAGAGCGCCAGAGGCCTTTGGCTGGGCGCGTAACCAGCCACGATTCTACGGGCGAGTGGACGGCGGTAGGCTCAGGAGAGGAGAGCTTGCTTTATCTTCCATTCCCACTCACCGGGAGAGAATGATCATTGAGGGACGTCTATCTGGGGTCCGCTTCCAGCATCATTCCGAGTCACAATCTTCATGACTCTTCGGCATGCGATCAGCCAAACAAAGGCGAGCAAAGCGGATGCAGGCGACGTCTAGAACGGCATCTGTCGTATCATCGAAGCTTCCCCTGACCCGACTCGTTATCGGAGGTATTCCCGTCTTCTCTCACCCCCCCGCCGCGAGGGTGACGATCTCGACCTGATCTCCGTCGTTCACCGGGGTCGCTTCAAAGTCCCTGGGAAAGATCGCCTCGCGGTTCAGTTCCACGACGACCGGCTTGCCCGCGAAGCCGAGGCTGTGGAGCAGGGCGGTGACGGTGGTGGAGGACGGGAGCGGGTGGGCTTGGCCGTTGAGGGTGATTTGCATGATCAGGCGCGCCATTGGGCGAGTTGTTCGGGGAAGGGGCAGTCGGCGCAGTCGCTGGTGTCCTGCAGGCAGAAGTCGTGATAGATCTGAAGCAGTGCCTGGTGATGGGCCAGACGGCTGAGCCAGGGCTTGGCGGACTCCAGCGAGCCGAAGAGGCGCAGGGCGCAGCGTTTCACCCGATCGTTGGCGGCGGTGGCGGGGAGCTTCAGGTAGGAGGGAAGGGTGAACTCCGGGTCCTCGTGCAGGGCCAGCGGGACGAGGTGGTTGGCGAGGAGTTCGAGCGCCTGGGATTTTCCGAACAAGGCCAGGGGCTTCGCGGCGGGAGCGGCGGTGAGGGTGTAGCGCTTTTCCCAGAACGGATGGTCGAGCGTGGCGAGGAAGGCCAGAACGGCCTTCGGATTGAAAGGTCGTGCAAGGGCCAGACGTCGATACTTCGGCCAGGAGCCAACAAGGGCGGACAGGGCACCGACCCGGCGATGCGGATGGTTCGCCGGACGATGGCCGTGGAGGGTCCATGGCAGGTCACGCCCGCCGCCGGGCTCGAAGCGGCCGCGTTGTTTCCACCAGGTGTCCCAAAGCTGCCGGAGATACTCGCGGGTGTCGGGCGGCGCCTTTTCGTGGAGCTTCGGCGAGAGAAAGCCGGCGGTGCCGAACAGCAGGGCTTCGTGGCAGTCCTCCGCCTTCAAGGCTGAGAGCGGGGCTCGCTGGGCCAGCAGCCGCATCGCAAGCGAGTTGCCCCGGTAGCCAAGGGTCTC
>JAIYDT010000238.1 GCA_027487355.1 Verrucomicrobiaceae bacterium | reverse complement strand
TCGACCACCGGAGTGCGGCCGAATTCACCGCCCCAGATGACGAGCGTGTCATCGAGCATGCCGCGCATTTTCAGATCGGAAAGAAAGGCCCCGATCGCCTGATCACACTCGCCCGCGAGGCGGCGGTGATCCTCGATGTTGTCGTGGCTGTCCCAAGGCTGGCCGTTGCCATGCCAGAGCTGGATGAAGCGCACGCCGCGCTCCAGGAGACGACGCGCCATCAGGCACTGGCGGGCGAAGTTCCCGGGGCCATACATCGCCTTGATCGGCTCCGGTTCCTTGGAAATATCGAAGGCATCCGTGGCCTCGCTCTGCATGCGGTAGGCCAGCTCGAAGCTGCGGATGCGGGCGTCGAGCTGCGGATCATGAGCGTGTGAAGCGAGATGCTGCTCGTTGAGTTCACGCAGCAGCGAAAGATCCCGCGCCTGTCTCGAATCGCGGGCCATGGGGTTCTTCAGGTTCTCGATCATCCGCTCGATGTCCTGGATCGAGGTGTCGAGGTAGGTGCCCTGGAAGCGCCCTGGAAGGAATGACGAGCGCCAGTTTTCGCCGCGCTTGATCGGCATGCCGCCGGGGCACATCGAGATGTAGGCGGGTAGGTCCTCGTTGCTACTACCCAGGCCGTAGCTGACCCAGGAACCCATCGACGGGCGCGAAAGCCGTGCATCACCGCAGTTCATGAGCATCAGCGAGGGCTCATGGTTCGGAACGTCGGCGGTCATCGAGCGGATCACGCAGAGATCGTCGGCGTGCTTCGCGGTGTGCTTGAAGAGCTCACTGACCTCGAGGCCGGACTGGCCGTAGCGATCAAAGTTGAAGGGCGAGCGCAGCGCCGCACCGGTGGGTCGCTCGGTCTTCAGTCCTTCGAGCGGGATGACCTTTCCGTGCTGCTGGTCGAGCGCGATCTTGCGGTCGAAGGTGTCCACCTGCGACGGCCCGCCGTTCATGAAGAGATGGACGACCCGCTTCGCCCGTGGAGCGAAATGCGGGCCGGTCATTTCACCCGGCATCAGCGGAGCAGCGGAGGCGTTTCCTCCGAACAGGCTGCCCAGCGCCAGCCCGCCGAAGCCCATGCCGCAGCGGCGGAGGAAGTCGCGACGATCAAGGACAAGATCGCTGGCGGTGATGCGGTGGTGGCCCATGGTCAGTCGATGAAGTTGAAGTCGTTCGAGGCCCAGAGCATCTGGATCACATCCGCCCAGGGATCGCCGGACGCGGGAGTCGGTGCCGGGGAATCGGACTTGGGAAACTCCTTGGTGAAATCCCCGACGATCTCAGGCTTCGTCGAGGCGGACTCGCGGCCCAGGACCTGGATCGACCACTGCACGCCGCCGCAGGTGTCGCCCTCGGGGGCGCGAAGTACGAAATCCATCGTATCTCCGGGCTTCACCGAGACCCACTCGCTGGCCGCGTCGATCGTGCTTTCAGCAGGAAACTTTCCCTCAGCGAGCAGATCGGACGCTTTTCCCTCGATCCGCCAGGCGAGCGGGACTCCGTCCTTCTGGGTTCGTTTCAGGTGGGCCTTGATCCTCACCTCCCCTGCCCCGAGCGCGACCCAGCGGAAGATCATCCGATGATGGCTGCCCACATGCCCGCCGCCGGCTCCAACATGGAGCCAAGGGATCGGCGCGGTTTTGACGTCGGGCCCGGTTTTCCAAACTTTGTCGGCGAAGAGTGGAAACTCGCGGACGTCCATGGAAAGGCCCTCGCTGTCCGGCGCGTGGCGGACCTGCCACTGGCCACTGAGCTTCGGCTGGTAGTCGGCGGGATCGGCGGACGACAGCCATTTCAGGATCGATTGCTTCTCGGCCGCAGAGGGCTCGCGGCGGAACAGACGCTGATAAATCCAATCGAGCCGCTTGCCGTCATCCGGCAATGCCTTGAACTCCGGCGATGCGGCAAGCGCCCCGGCCTGACGAATCACCAGCGGGCTGTTGAGGAAAAACAAGGCCTGCTGCGGCACCGTGGTCTGAAGGCGCGCCGCGCTGTGGTGATCGGGATGCGGAAGGTCGAACGAGACGAACAAGCCCGGCAGCGCATAGCGGTCGATGAACGAATAGACGCTGCGACGCCGATCCGACGAAGCCTCATCGAGCTTCACCGCGCGACCGCCTTGAAGCGTCGTGTTCAAGGCCCCGCTCGAAGCCAGCAGGCGATCACGCATCGACTCGAAATCCAGTCGGCGGCGGCTCCATTTCCAGAAGCGGGTGTTGCCTTCATCGAGTGCGAGGTTTTCGCCGGGACCCTCGGCGGAAAGCCGGAAAGCCTCGGAGGTGAGCAGCAGGCGGTTGAGGGCCTTGATCGAGCTGCCGTGATCGACGAACCACTGCGCCAGCCAATCGAGCAGCGGACGCAGCGGCGGCTCCGTTTGCTGCGGGCCGAAGTCGCCCGGCTCGGCCAGCGGCGCACCGAAGTTCCAGGCCCAGACGCGGTTCACGATGACGCGGGCGGTCAGCGGATTGCTGCGGTCGGCGATCTTTTCCGCCAGGGAGAGTCGCGGGCTGCGATCCTTCGGAAACTCTCCACCGCCAAGAAAGCCGAGCCATTGGCGCTCGAAGGTCTCGCCACGATTGGCGGGATTGCCGCGTTTGAAAATGACTGCCTGCGACCAGTTCTTTCGGTCCTCAAGGCACATCGCCCGCGCGGGGGAGCCGGCATGATCGACCTGGAGGCGGCTCATCGCGCTGGCCCGTTCGCGCTTTTGATTGTCGTCCTCGCGATCAAAGAATTCGGAAATACGGTCCACGCCGTAGTTCAGCGGACACTTCGAGTCGGCCACCACGGCGGAAAGTTCGGGCGTGGGTGCGAGGAGGTCGACGGCCAATCGCTCGCTTGCCGCCTTCTTTCCGGCATCATCGGTGGAGGCCATTTCCGACGACCAGGCGGCGAAACGCGGATTTGGCGTGGCCAGGAGGTCGCGCCATTTCAGCACTGCTTTCGCGCGGAAGCGACCGCGCTTGAAGGCCTCGCTGGTGGCCTTGCCGTGGTCCCAGTTCTCCTGCTTCGCCCGCCAGGCGAGGTCGAGGTAGATGGCGACGGAATCCTTGGCGCGGATGTGATCGACGAAGCCCTGCCGCACCACCTGATCGGCCTGCTCCAGCTTCGCGGCCTCCGCTTGATACGCCTGGTAAGCGGCTTGATCCGCAGGCAACCCGATGACCGGCTTGTCGGTGGGCTCGTTGGTGTTCTCGAAGATCGAGTAGAGCGAGTAGTAGTCCTTCGAGGTGATTGGATCGGTCTTGTGATCGTGGCAGCGGGCGCAGGCCACGGTGGAGGCGAGAAAGCCGCGGGTCACGACATCGACGCGGTCGTCAATGGTCTCCACCCCTCCGGCACGCGGACCGACTGTTAGAAAGCCGAGCGCGGCGAGATCGGGATGATCCGGCTTATCGACGATCCGGTCGGCGGCGATCTGGAGCTTGATGAACTGATCGAAGGGCAGGTCGCGGTTGAAAGCCTTCACCAGCCAGTCGCGATAGGTGTAGGCAAAGGGGTAGCGGTTGTCCTGATCGAAGTTGTAGCCGCTGGTGTCGGCGTAGCGGGCGACGTCCATCCAGTGTCGCGCCCAGCGCTCGCCATAGGCCGGACTGGCGAGGAGTTCGTCGAGGAGCGCATTCCAGGTGGCGGCATCCGCTTTCCCGGAAATCCGCTGAAGCTGCTCCGGCGAGGGCGGCAGGCCGGTGAGCGTGTAGGCCGCGCGTTCCAGCCAGAGGCGGGGTTCGGCCAGAGGCGAGGCTTTCAGGTGGAGGTCCTTTCGCGCCGAGGCAAGAAAGGCATCGACCGGATGCGTGCCCGCCGGGGCCTGCGGGAGTTCAGACTTCAGCGGCACGTAGGCCCAATGCTCCGCCGCGACCGCAGAGGCGGCCCACAAGGCGAAAAGGCTGATGACCGAACGGATCCGCATGAAATTCCAAAGCGACGTGCTCCCGAACGTCCAGGCGGATGGCGGTCTTTCAAGGGGAAAGGCCGCAGGTGTGGCGAGATTGTCGGCATCATCCGCCCGCTCATCACCTTGGGAATGGATCTCCGGGACCAGGGCGGGGCCCTGCCTCAGGGCGCGGAGTCGCAACATTCCGGTCGGGACAGACTCCGGTTCTGGTTGCGACAGAAATGTCGCAACTCCATGGGATGCCCACCCGCCCACAATCGACTTGGCTTGGTCGCACGTACGGACCAGGGTTTATCCATGAAAGGGGTCGCCAAGAATCCACCGATTCGCCCTTACCCTCTGCTCACCGATCGGACGTTAAGTAACTCCCAAACCAGCCCGGTCGGTCAATCATACCGTTTGTCCAGAATATGATCCTCCGTCTATTTATCTCAATTCTGGTTTTCGTCACTTCCGTGAGCGGCCAGACAACTCCAGAGGCCAAAGCTCAGTTTCGGAATTGGCTCAGTCCGGAGAAGTGTGCTGGCTCAGATCCAGACGCGCTTTACGCCAAGCACATTGAGACCGACGGCATCAGGTGGGACTCTGAGCAGGCACGGGACAAGTTTCATGAAGTTTATGCGGAGGTTCTGGCGAGTAAAACGGATCAGCAGTATCCAGATGCAGCAAAATTCAGAAAGTCACTTTTGGATGCTTTCAGACAGACATTTGAGTTCATCCGCACGGCGAACGGCAACACTTCGA
>JAIYDT010000428.1 GCA_027487355.1 Verrucomicrobiaceae bacterium | reverse complement strand
TTGTCCTCAATCTTTGGAACCTGATGAAGCAACAGCAGCAGGTGCCCGTCCTCATTCATCAGTCGCTGCTTCCCCACCTTCTCACCAAGCCGCTTGCTGATGGCCTCCGGCAGCTCCCAAGTCTTCGGAACGTAATTGGGCTTTCCCATGAGCCCAGCAGGTCAGGTTCCAGCCTGCCGGGCAAGCTCGCTTTGAGTGCTTCGGGCAATCGAGGTGAGGCTCGAATCCCCTCTACGACCCTGACATCGTCCCTGCTTCCCCGAGCCTCAATCCTGAGACACCAACCACGAAGTTCAAGAAACCTCACGAAAGTCAGGGAGTTCCGAATCGCGGCCGAATCATTCATCAGGTGATCAAGGAGATCGTCACCACGGCTTCTCCTTTCGTGCTTTTTCGTGACTTTCGTGGTTTTTCATTTTCCTTCCCAGCGGAAGCTTCGGCACTTGCGGCTTGCCTCACCGGGGCCAATTGTTCGAAACATCCCGACATGCCTGCTGGTAGTTTGCTGACCCTTCTCGACGACATCGCCACCATCCTCGATGATGTCTCGATTCTCACCAAGAAAGCCGCATCCAAGACCGCTGGCGTGCTCGGGGACGACCTCGCGCTCAATGCCCAACAGGTCAGTGGCGTGGTTTCCAAACGCGAGCTGCCCGTGGTCTGGGCCGTCGCGAAGGGTTCCTTCGTCAACAAACTGATCCTGGTCCCCCTCGCCCTCCTCATCAGCGCCTTCGCCCCCTGGGCTGTGACCCCACTGCTCATGGTCGGGGGACTTTACCTTTGCTTCGAAGGAGTCGAAAAGCTGGCCCATTCCTGGCTGCATCGTGGCCACTCTCAGGAAGCCAAGGCAGCAACGAACTTGAGGGAGCTGGCCCATCAGGAGCCCGAGCAGGTCGTCGACTCCGAAGCGGCCAAGATCAAGGGTGCTGTGCGCACCGACTTCGTCCTTTCCGCGGAAATCATCGCCATCACCCTCGGCACCGTTGCCCAGGAGACTTTCGTCCGTCAGGTGCTGGTGCTTTCCGCCATCGCGCTGGTGATGACCATCGGGGTCTATGGACTGGTGGCGGGAATCGTCAAACTCGACGACGCCGGCCTCTATCTCAGCCGCACCGGAAGTGCCTTTGCCCGCGGGCTTGGCCGCGCCATCCTCTGGGCCGCTCCGTTGCTGATGAAACTCCTTTCAGTGGCAGGGACGGTCGCGATGTTCCTCGTCGGCGGTGGAATCGTCACCCATGGCATCCCTCCACTCCATCATGCCATCGCTCACTTCGGCGAATCGATGAAACAGTCCGGAGGCATCCAAGCCCTCGGCGGCAGCATCACTCCTACGCTGATCGATGGGCTCATCGGCATCCTGGCCGGCATCGCCGTTCTGCTGATCGTCACCGCGATCCGGAAACTTCGTGCGCCGAAGGCAGGGAACGCCTGAGATCGAGACCGAGGCCTTTCACCGCTCCTCCATCTCACTTTCAAAGTCCGACTTCCGGCCGGTATTGCGGCCCACCATGTAGAGGATGCAGCCTCCCACGAGCAGGCCCAGGATCACGATTCCCCAGAAGCCGTGGTGCACGAAATGCGGGATATCGACATTCATCCCAAACAGGCCACCCAAGGCGACGAGCGGCAGGAAAAACCCGGCCATCAGGTTCAGCCGGAATGCAATCCGGTTCAGTCGGGCAGCGGCGAGGGCCTGCTCCTCGGAGCGTTCAGCCTGCCAGAACTCGAGCGTGATCCGCGCATCGGCATAGAGGAGCTCGGCCGCCCTCTCGGTTTCCCGCGCACGATCGCGCAAGGCACGGATGGCCCTGTCGTCATGGTCGATATGGAGGACATGCTCGAGGGCTCCGACGAGATTGCGCGACGAACGGGCCAACGGTCCCGCGTGGCGGAGAATGGCGAAGACCTCGGCCGCGGTATCGGCCGCATCAATCACCTCTTCATGACCATCGATGGCCTTCGCATACCGGTCGAGCAAGGCCTCCAGTGCCACCAGTCCTGTCGTATCCTCCGGCCCCACCCAGCGTCCATCACGCCGTTTCCAGAAAAACAGGGCCTCGCGCTCGGGAATGGAGGGCCGAGGGACCTCATGGGCCACGAGAAGCAGTTCGCCATCGCCCTCGATGCAGCGCTGATGGCCGGGGCGGCTGCTCAGCTGGTTGGACAGTTCAGGTTCGATCGCGAGATGGGCGGGCAGAAACGAGGTTTCCGGGAGCATGATGCGCCGATCATGGCTGCTGGAAGGCCGTGGAAAAGCGGGAAATCCGGCCGGATGATTGCCGGAACAGAAACAGGCGGCGGCGGCGCTGAAAAGACAACTTCGGCCGATTGAATGCGGCCATCCATTTCGCCGCCAACTCGATGCCCACTCCGAAGACGCTGCTTTCCCTGTTCCTCTGGCTGACGCTGTTGGCCCTGCCGATGAGCCTGCTGGCCCAGGAGTCCACGGAGGAGGGTGACGAACCGCCGGTGCCGCGGGCGACCGTGACGCTGGCACACCTGCCCGCCGTGGTGAGGCTCTACGAACCGGATCAAACGCCGCCGAAGGCCATTTTCATCTTCGGCTCCGGCGATGGCGGTTGGTCACCGTGGGAGGACGCGGTCGCCCGCTGGTTGCGCGATGAAGGCGTTTACGTGGTGGGCTTCGATCTGAACGAGTACTCGAAGAAGGACTACTCCCAGGAGCTGCTGGGCCAGGACATGGCCAAGCTGGCGGCGGATGCAATGGAGCGCTGCAACGGCGCGGAGTCCCCGGTGATCTATGGCGGCTGGAGCATGGGAGCGGTGCAGGCCGTGGCGGCTGCGGCGTCGAATCATCGTCCCGCGCATCTGGTGGGATTGATGCTGATGAGCGCGGACCAGCGGGGTCGCTATGGGCTGCGATCCTCGGATGAGATTGGCATCACCCCTGAAGGCCCGGGCACCTTCGGGCTTTCCGATTTCACCAACGCGGTGAAGGACCTGCGGGTGGCTCAGTTTCACGGCAGCGCCGATTTCATGGCCTCCACGGCGTGGATCCAGACGCTGAAGTCGCCTCACGCGCTCTACGTCAAGGACGGAGCGAACCATGGGTTCGACGGCCCCGACGATGATTTTCAGAAGTGGATCCAACAAGGTCTGAACTGGGTGCTCGGCGACGAATCCGCCGCCGCTCCTCCAACCCAGCAGGAACTTCCATTCGGGCTTTCGCCGCTGTGGCCGGCAGCGCTGCTTTCGATCGCGCTGGCAGGCTTCTTCCTGTTTTCGAAAAAGCACTCGATCCGGATCCTGGTGGCTGCCGTGCTGGTGATGGGACTCATCGACTTGCTGGAGTCCGTGCTCACCAAGCCCCCGCTGGTGCTGGCCTGGATGGAGCAGTGGGTGCCATTGGGCATGGTCGAACAGAGCCGCTTGCTGCTGTTCCTTTCCGGCCTTTCCCTGCTGGCACTGGCGCGAGGCCTCAGCCGTCGCAAACGCGTCGCCTGGTGGCTGACGATGACGATGCTGGTAGCCTCGGCCTTGCTGCACCTTTCGCGGGCCTTCGACTGGCATCACGCGGTGGCAGCGGTGGTGTTGCTGGTGCCCCTGATCCGCTGGCGGAAGGAATTCATCGCCCGATCGGACGCCTCATCGCTGCGCTGGGCCGTGCGGCTGGTGGTGGTGACCGCCGGGGGACTTTTCATTTATGGAATGATCGGCCTGCATCAGTTCAGCGAGCGCGGCGAGTTCGGCGCGCCTCTGAGCTGGAAGACTTGCGCGGCGGGCTCCGGCAGCGCCCTGGTCCTGCAGCAATCCGAACTCGATGAAGCTGGCAGCCGCGCGGCGCGGTCCTTCCTGCGTCATCTGAGAAGCGGCAGCCTGATTGGGAGTGTCCTGGTGCTGGGCCTGCTGCTGCGTCCGGTCCTGCAGAGCCGCCATCCCAATGGCACTCCCGAGGAACTGGAGAAGGTGAAGGCCTTGATCGACAAGTACGGAATGGACCCGATGGACAGCTTCGCGCTCCTGCCGGACAAGCGTTTCTTCTTCAGCCCGGACGGCGAGGGCGTGGTGGCCTATGCCTTGTGGCGGAACTTCGCGGTCGCCTTGGCCGATCCGATCTGCGAGGACGGGGCCCGAAGCGGCTTGATCCATGGCTTCGCCCGGTTCTGTCGGCGTCAGGACTGGGTGCCGATTTTCTACTGCCTCCAGGTGCGGCATCGGCCCCGCTACGACGAGCAGGGTTTCGTGACCTTCAAGGTGGGCGAGGACGCACGACTGCTGATGGACGAGTTCTCCCTGCAAGGAGGAAAGTTCCAGAACCTCCGAACGGCGGGAAACCGTGCCCGCAAGGAACACAGGACCTTCACCTGGTACGACGCGAGACCCGCACCGGACCACGGGATCGAGGCCCAGCTCAAGCTCATCTCGGACGGCTGGCTGCGGGCGAAACACGGTGGAGAAATGACCTTCGACCTCGGTCGCTTTGAACTGGAGGACATCCGCAGCACTGGAGTGGGGGTCGTCCGGAACGAAGAGGGCCGGGTGGAAGCCTTCGCCACCTGGCGGTCCTATGCCCGGGGCAAAGGACGCGCACTCGACCTGATGCGCGGGATCCCGGAGGCGCGAACCGGAGGTCTGATGGATTTCCTGATTCTGGAAAGCATCGAGCATTTCCGACAGGTGGAAGGCATCACGGAGATCAGTCTTGGGAATGCTCCGTTGGCCGACGTCCGGAATGAGTCGGACGGCGAGCCCAGCCGCCAGGAACGGGCAACCCGCTTCCTGTTTGAGAACTTCGACAAGTTCTACGGCTACAAGTCCCTCTTCAGCTTCAAGCAGAAGTATCACCCTGACTGGCAGGGCCGCTATCTGGCTTACCCGCCCGAGGTTTCCCTGCCCATGATCGGCCTGGCCATCGCCGGCGTGCACCTGCCGCGCGGATTCCACGCCCTGCTGAAGAGCTGATCCGGTCGCGCGGAATTCGAATTGCCCTGCCCGGCGGTCTCGACCATAACGCGCCCGCACCTTTTTAAGATTCATGACCACGAAACCGACTCTCCTTGTTCTCGCAGCCGGAATGGGCAGCCGATACGGCGGCCTCAAGCAAATGGACCCGATGGGCCCGAACGACGAAACCGTGCTGGACTACTCGGTGTTCGACGCCATTCGCGCCGGGTTCGGTCGTGTGGTCTTCATCATCCGTGAGGATTTCGCGGACGCCTTCAAGGACTCCGTCGGCAGCCGGTTCGCCGACAAGATCGACGTCGATTATGTCTTCCAAAAACTCGATGACCTTCCTCAGGGATACTTCATTCCAGAAGGCCGCGTGAAACCCTGGGGCACCGCCCACGCCATCCGCGCGGCCCGCCTTGCCATCACCGAACCGTTTGCCGTGGTCAATGCCGATGACTTCTATGGCCACGACGCCTACGTCCGTGCAGCGGACTTTTTCAAAGGCCTGCCCGACGGCGATCAGGCTTCGATGGCCATGGTCGGCTATCCACTGGAGAACACCCTCTCGGACCACGGCCACGTCAACCGCGGCATCTGCCAAACCGACTCCGCAGGAAACCTCTCCAACGTCGAGGAATATCTCAACATCGAGCGCGAGGCGGATGGCACCGTTCGTGGCAATGCTCTCGATGGCTCGCGTCGCGAGATTCCCGATGGCACCCCGGTCTCGATGAACTTCTGGGCCTTCGGACCCGCCTTCTTCGGCCAGCTGGAGGAGGCCTTCACCCGCTTCCTCGCCGAGTCCGGCACCGAGTTGAAATCGGAGTGCTACATCCCCACCGTCGTCGATCACCTCATCCATGGTGGCAACGCCCATTGCGAGGTCCTCAAAACCACCAGCCCCTGGTTCGGCGTCACCTACCCAGACGACAAACCATTCGTCGTCGCTTCCATCCGTAAGCTGATTGACGCCGGGGAATATCCCGAGAAACTCTCCTGAAGCCCATTTGTTTCCAAGTTCACCTGCTTACCCCCATGGCTACCGCATCCGTCGCCCAGACCCTTCGTGAAGTTTCCACCCTCTTTGACATGCGTGCCGATTTCGTGCACGGCTATCTCTACGGTTCCGGTCACATCAACGACACCTACTGCACCCACTACGATCAGGCCGGAATCCGGCTCCGTTACATCCATCAACGCATCAACACCAACGTATTCAAGACGCCCATTGAGCTGATGGAGAACGTCGAACGGGTCACCAGGCACTCGCTTGACCGCCTGCTTTCCGAAGGCAACCCCGAGGCCCGCCGCCGCACGCTGACCTGTGTCCCTTCCATCGAAGGAAAGCCCTATGCGATCGACTCCGCCGGAAACGTCTGGCGCACCTATCCCTTCATCGAGCGCGCCCGCGGTTATGATGAGATCGAGACCAACGAGCAGGCCTTCCAGGCTGCCAAGGCTTTCGGAAACTTCCAGAAACTCGCTGCCGACCTGGGTGGCGGACGCCTCCACGAGACGATCCCGAATTTCCACAACACCCCGAAGCGCCTCGAAGCGCTGCAAGCCGCCATCGAGGCCGACTCCGCCAACCGCGCCGCCGAGGTGAAGTCGGAGATCGAGTTCGCACTCGCCCGAGCCGCCGATTGCTCACGCATCACCTCCCTCATCGAATCCGGAGAAATCCCGGAGCGCGTCACCCACAACGACACCAAGCTCAACAACGTCCTCCTCGACGACGTCACGGCGGAAGGCGTCTGCGTGATCGACCTCGACACCACCATGCCGGGCTCCGCGCTCTATGACTTCGGTGACATGGTCCGCACCGCCACGCCAACCACGCGCGAGGACGACACCGATCTCGACAAGCTCGACATCCGGCTCGATCGCTTCGAGTCCCTTGTCCGCGGCTATCTCGGCTCGACGAAGTCCTTCCTCAACCAAGCCGAGATCGCCAACCTCGCCTTCTCCGGAAAGCTCCTCACTCTTGAATGCGGCATCCGCTTCCTGACCGACTACCTCCAGGGCGACGTCTATTTCAAGATCAAGCGTCCGGCCCACAACATCGACCGCTGCCGCAACCAATTCGCTTTTGTCACTGCCATCGAGCGGAAACTCTTGGAGATGGAGAAGATCGTTTACGGGAATTTGTGATCCTTTCCGAAGGATAAGGAATCCTCACCGACTGACCAGATCCGAAGATCATCCCGAGCTGCGGTCGCTAACCTCACGGGTGCCCGGCCAAGGCACCGTGATCCTGCGGGATCCATTGCCAGGCCCATGGGTTCTCCGGGAAAAATCTCCGAGAACCAGTCATGGCCCGATCAAGCCTCCCGCGCTCCTGATCACCCCATCCCACTCACCATCCACTTATCACTTATCACTCCATGCGCATTCTCATCACCGGCGGCTCCGGCTTCATCGGGTCCCACATCGTCGAGCACTATCAGGACAAAGCGGAGGAGATCCGCGTGCTCGACAATCTCCGCACCGGCTACCGGCACAATCTCGATGGCCTGAAGCACACCTTCATTGAAGGCTCGATCACCGATCGCGAGTTGGTCAAGAAAGCGGTCGAGGGCGTGGATTACATCTTTCACCTCGCGGCGCTGGTCAGCGTGCCGGAGTCGATGGCAAAGCCGGGCGAATGCGTGGACATCAACGTCCATGGCCTGCTCAATGTCCTGGAGGAAGCGGCGGCTGCGGGCGTGAAGAAACTGGTTTTCGCCTCGTCCGCCGCGATCTATGGCGACAACCCGACGGTGCCTAAACTTGAAACCATGATCCCGGAGCCCAAGAGCCCCTACGCAATCACCAAGCTCGACGGCGAATACTACCTCGGCATGTTCCAGCGCGAAGGCCGTCTGGAAACCGCCGCCATCCGATTCTTCAATGTCTTCGGGCCGCGCCAGGATCCCAAGGGAGCCTATGCCGCCGCCGTGCCGATTTTCATCGAGAAGGCCGTGAAGAACGAGGACATCACCGTCTTCGGCGATGGTGGCCAGACCCGTGATTTCATCTACGTGAAGGACATCGTCGGCGCGCTGTCCTTTGCCGTGGAAACTCCGGGCGTGGTCGGTGTCTTCAATGCCGGATATGGTGGCCAGATCACCATCAGCGATCTCGCCAACGGCCTCATCACCGCTGCGGAATCGACGTCAAAGGTCCTCCATGGTCCCGAGCGAGCCGGAGATGTGCGCCATTCCCGCGCCAGCTCGGACAGGCTTCGCGGCGCCGGCTGGACTCCGAAGCATTCTCTCGAAGAAGGCCTGGGGGTAACGCTCGAGTTCTTCCGTCACAAATCGAAGTAGGCCACCATCCCCTCATCCATACTTCTCGTCAGCGGAAGGATTCCTGCCATCCTGCGCGTCATGTGGACGCGCTCCTGCCTTTTCGCCCTGCCAATCGCTTCCTTCGCGGCGGCCCCGACCGATGCCGAGCTGCTGAAGTTCGTGAAGGATCGCGCCGCCCTTGAGCGGGTGACCCCGAAGCCGGTGGAAATGACCCCTGCGGTTTCAACCCGATGCAACATCGATGCCCTCCTCATCAGAAGAACCGGTGACCACAGTGGAGCGGCATCCCTCGTGTTCGCGAACGAGCCAGCCGTTCTTCCGCTGTTCGATCCCTGGGGAAAGTTCCCGGAAGGCAGCTTGTTGCTGAAGGAGAAGCTGGGAAAACAAGACCACAAGACCGAGCTCTTCACCGGCATGTGGAAGCGTGAGGCTGGATTCTTTCCCGAAGCCAATGATTGGGAATTCTTCACCGTCGATGGAGCGGCGTCGAAGATCGTGGAACGGGGCAAGCTCCCGCGCTGTGCCTCCTGCCATGAGGATTTCAAGAAGGGCGATCAGGTTTCCAAGGAATACATCCTGCCTGCCCAGCTCACCGGCGGGCGCATTGTCCTGCACTCCAGCCAGGCAAAGGTCACGGGCGAGAAGCTTCGCTATGAAAACGAAGAGAAGAAGAACACTCTCGGCTACTGGACGAATCCAGGTGATTGGGCATCATGGTCGTTTGAAGTGAGCCGTCCCGGCACCTATGACATCCATGTCTGGCAGGGCTGTGGAAAGGACAACGGCGGCAGCGAGGTGGCGTTCACCACTGCTGAGCAGACCGCAACCTTCACCGTCGAGGACACCGGACATTTTCAAAACTTCAAGGAGCGCATCATCGGTCGCGTCACCTTCAAGGCCCCCGGTCCCCAAACCCTCGAAGTTCGTCCCCGCAGCAAAAAAGGTGCAGCCGTGATGGACCTGCGGCAGGTGATGCTAACCCCGGTGGCCGGGAATCAGGAGAATCCGGAGAGGTAGGGCTGGATTATCAAGAAGTCAGCTTCAAATCAATGGCGCCGGACATTTGTTATTAGTTATTTGTTATTTGTTATTAGTTATTAGTTATTCGTCATCCAATCCTCCATCTCTCCGCGCCATGAGGTGATCAACCGCGCCGGAATACTGGAACGGAAGAGGTCGTTCAGTGGAGGGAATTCATCTCAAACAACAGGAGAGAAAATGAACTGAACACGATTCCAGGAAGAGCTCTTCTTGGTTCGGACCGAACCCTTAGAACCCTGTTAGAAAGGGAGATCAATTTGATTCCACGAGGACTTCTTTCAGGCGTAACAACCGGGTGATTGCCGCCATGATGGCGGCTGGGTTGAAGATCATCCGATGACTTGAATGGTGAGATCGATTGGGACGTTGCTTACGGCAGTTGGGTCACCACCAGGCGCGCGAAGATCTTGGGCAATCCCGACGGAAGAGTGAAGGAAATCGTGGTGGCATTGTTGACGGTGTAGGAGCCGACCTCCGCCCATACATCGGTGACTCCAAGGTCGTTCGACTCTTGAATGATATAACTGATTTTCGGATCCGCCGCAGCCTCGCTGCGTTTGGTGAAGCTCAGCAAGGTGCCATCGAAGGTACCAGTCGCACCATCGGGCAGCGTCGGATTGAAGCCGGCAAGAGCGTATTCCACGAGGTTGCTGACTCCATCGCCATCCGGATCGCCGCTTGGGGTTTTATCGGCACCGGGAGCAAACGTGAAGCCATCGATCCATGAGGTGAAGCCTGCGGCGGCAACCAGCTTGATGACACCAGGGGTGGTGTAATCGACCGAATACCCGGAGGGCAGTGCGGGACTGGCGGTGAAGGTGCCGGTGAGTGCTCCGGTGTAGGTGGCGATGGTGTAACTGGCAGCTGCCGGAGTTCCCGACAGTTCCAGTGTGGAGCCAGTCAGATTCAATGCACCGTTGACGGCGAGTACGTCGGAAGTAGTGGCATCGACCTCGCAAACATAGGTGCCCGCGAGGGTGGTGGCTCCGGCACCCAGTGTGCCGATGCTGTTGCCAGGAGCAACGGTGCCGCCGCTTTCCACGCTGAGTGTGCCGGTGCTGCTGCCGCTGCCCTTGAGGGTGGCGGTGGACTTGACCGTCGTGGCGGAGGTCAGCGTGCCATTGAGTTCCAGTGTTCCGGTATTGACAGTGGTGGTGCCGGTGAAGATGGAGGCGCCGGTGAGAGTCAAGGTGCCGTTGCCTTCCTTGAGGATGTTGGTGGCACCGGCCTGGGTTACCTGATCGATCGGTCCGATGGTGAGGTCACTGGTGGCGACCGAACCGGGGCCGTGGACGACGGTGATGGTATGGGTGTTTCCGGAATTGGTGTAAGTGCCACCCACCAAGGCCATGCTGTTGATAGTGGGAGCGCCGGTGGCATCCGAGGTGGCGGTGACATTGGCGCAGAGACGGAGGCCGCCGCCACCGGTGACTACCGAGTTCCCGGTCATGGTGAGACCTTGGATGTAGGTGTCGTTGCCATTGCGATTGACGGTTCCACCTGCATTGATCGTGACATCGGCTGCCACCTTGTTGCCGGCAAGACTGTAGGCAAAGCCGGTGGCATGGGGCACTGTGAGCAACAAGGTCGAGCCGCTGCCGATCGTCACGGCGCTGCCGACGTGGCTTTCGGCGTAGTTGATCCCCATGCTGAGCACAAGGTTGCTGCCTGGATGGATGGTGGTGGTCCCGGTGTAGGTGTTCAAGCCGGTGAGGGTGACGGTGCCGCCGCCATTGATCTCGAGCGAACCTGTGCCGGAGATAACACCCGGGATGGAAAGGGTGCCGCTGCGGTTGATGGCGAGGGCACCTTGGTTGCTGATGTTTCCTGTGCCGAGGGTGCCGGATGCGCCACCGGCGCCGATATTGAGGACGCCCACACCGATCGAAGTCGTTCCGAAGGAGTTGCTGCCGGTGAGGGTGAGCGGGGCGGCGCCGGCTTTGGCAAGCGAACCGTTGGTGATGGCTCCCGCAAGGGTGACGGCGGAGTCCGTGGTGAGTGTGCGGGTGGCCCCACCGAGATTCACCGGGGCGGAGAAGGTGATGGCTCCGCTGTTGACCGCATCACCCAAAGTCAGGTCTCCACCGATCGTGAAGGACGCATTGGCCAATGTGCGGGCAGAGGATGAATCCGATGACAAGGTGCCGCCATTCAGGATCAGACCGCCAGAACCAAGTGACGAGTCGTTCCCGATCCGGGTGGTACCAGCCGAGAGCGTTGTGACGCCGGTGAAGGTATTCGCATTGGAAATGGTCAAGATTCCGGTTCCAGCTTTGAACAAAGTGGCCGCGCCGGTGATTCCAAAGCCGCCGGTGCTCTGGAGGGTGTAGTTCTTCGCGGAATTCGAGAACTCGGCGGAAACGGGATTCACATCCATGGCGAGATCAACCGTGGTGGAACCTGTGGCTTCATCGTTGAAAAACACCACATCACCTTCAATGTAGTCCGTGGACCCGCCTCCTGGCAGGGTCCAGTTTTTCGGGGCGGTCAGGGTGTCAGTGGTCCATGTGGAACCGAGCGCACCGGTCCAGACCGGGTTTACGCCGGATACAACATAGTCGAGGGAGCCCGGGTTGTTGACAAGGTTGCCGACTTGGCGTGCGGAGAGAGAAGGCTGGGTATTCAGCGTAAACCCCGACAAATCAGGAAGAACATTGGCATGGCTGATCAAGCGATAGGTGCCCGGGCCGACGGGGACAGATGGCAAGTTGATAAAGACATCACCGGACACTCCGGTAGTCGTTAGATCGCCTGCAACCGCGATCGCCGCCGTGGAGGTGTAGTTGGAAAGCGTTCCGATGTTGATGTCGGCGGCGCCGTTGAGTGCGAGATTGCCGGTGATGGTGAGAGTGCCGCTGATGCCATTGCCACCGGTGACGGCTCCGACGCCGGCCAGAACATCCGCCACGTTTCCTATCACGGTGCCTTCGCCCCTCAGGGCTTTGCCTGCGCCGACAGTGAAACCTCCAGACAAGCCGGAGACATCGAAATTGGCACCGGAGGCGACCGTAATGACCGAGCTGTTGGCAATGGAGCCTGTGCTTCCGAGTGAAAGCGTGCCTGCGTTGATGTTGGTCGCTCCGGAGTGGAGATTCGTGCCCGAAAGGATCTGAGTGCCGGCCCCAATCTTCGTCAGAGTCAGCGAGCCCGCGCCATTCTCCAAGGCACCGCTGAAGGTGCCGCCGCCGCCACTGGAACCCACGACAAGATTGGCCACTCCAGCCACCCCCTCGTGGCGGCGGACGACTCCGCCGCCGTTGAGGCCGTTGATGGTTTCCGTGCTGTTGGCCAGGTTGG
Organism: Verrucomicrobiaceae bacterium; assembly: GCA_027487355.1. Taxonomy (GTDB): domain Bacteria; phylum Verrucomicrobiota; class Verrucomicrobiia; order Verrucomicrobiales; family Akkermansiaceae; genus Luteolibacter. The sequence continues at coordinate 13,400 of JAIYDT010000428.1, read as the reverse complement.
CGAGCTTCAACAATGCTCCCGCGCCTACGGTGACGTTGGATCCGTTGGGGATGACTTCACCGGTTAGGCCGCCTGTTCCCGTCTGCAGCACGGTATTGGTCCCGGTGATGGTAAGATCTCCAGTGAAATCATTCAGGCCGTTCGCGCTATCGAACACGGTGCGCTGGCCGCCGGCAATGGTAAGAGCGCCGACGCTGCCGGTGATTCTACCGGTGTAGGTGGTGCGGTCCGCAGTGGCAGAGGTCAGGGTGGTGGCCTTGTTGAGAGTGAGCACACCACTGAAAGTCATGTTGCCACTGGACGTGCCGGTGGTGCCGAGGGTGACGGTGCCGCTGCCGTTGTCAGTGACGGTGATGTTGCGCGCGGTTGAGACGCCGGCTCCCTCCAGCAACAGGCTCGTGTTGCTGGAACCGGTGGAGGTATCGTTCACAGTGATCGCTCCGCTGCCGAACACGCCGCTGTTTCTCGCGATCAACGTGCCGCCGCTAACGATGGTGCCGCCGGAATGAACACTTCCGCCTGACATGATCTGGGTGCCGTCGCCTTTCTTGGTGATTGCCAGCGCCGTGCCACCGCCAAAGGCGTTGATCGCGCCGGTGAACGTGTTGGTGGTCGCAGCCGGGCTGTTGATCACCAGACGTGAAGAGTTCTCGGAATACAACAAGGCACTGCCTTGCAGGCCTGCGATGGTTTCGATGGTGTTGTTGACCTTGAAAGCAGCGCCATTGGCGATGACCACGGCCGTGTCAGGAATCACCTCGCTGGTGTCAACTTGCAGGAAGACTCCGGAGCTGGTCGTGAGATTGCCGCTGAAGTTGTTGGCCGGATTTGTGAGCTTCAAGCCGGGGGTGCCGCCTCCGTTGCCGATGATCAATCCACCGGATCCTGTGATCTGCCCGCTGATGCTGCGATAGTTTCCGTTGGCGGAGATGGTGTTGCCGACCACGTTGTTGAGCAGGATGGCGTTGGCAAGGTTGACGTTTGTTTTCAACGTGCCGCCATTGAGCGTGACACTGCTGGTTCCCAAGGCGCTGGAATTGGTCGTGTCCAGGGTTCCGGCGTTGACGGTGATCGTGCCGGATGCGCCGCCTGCGCCGCCGATCGTGATGGTGCCGCTGCCTGCCTTGGTGAACCCGCCGGCCCCTGCGAGCGCGGACCAGGTCATGTTGTTGGCACCGCTGTCGATCACATAAGCGGAAGATGCCCCGAAGGTCACCGTCCCGGCAGTCATGGCCGCAGTCGTGAGAGTGATGGTGTCCGTGCCGCTGGCGTTGAAATCGGCCGCGCTTGCATTGGACCAGGTAACGCCGCCGATCCAGTTGGTATCACCAGGAGCTGTGCTCCAGTTGTTGGTAGGACCGGCATCGTCCCAGATCAGCCCCGCAGCCGGAAGAGTGGACGTGGTGAGGGCAGTGAGGAAGGCGGCGAACCGACGGTTGGTTTTCATGAAATGCTAGGAGTTTGTTTTTGAATGAAGGCCGTTGAGAAAGCTTGTGAGAGGGCCGGATGGGGGGATAAGGGGTCTGGGTAAAGCGGTAATGCTGAAAACTGATACGCGCAATGCTTGGCGGAACGCCAGGATTCGGCGATATCGGTGGACAGTCTCACTTATTCCCATTGGTCGTAAGAGTAACTTTGCGGGCCGTATTGCCAAGCTTATTCTTGCCACGGATAGACTCAGGTGGGGAGAACAGGCGGGACGCCCATGCTCCTCTCTCAGGTGTATTCGAGAAACTAGATGCGCCTCCAGAAGGGGCTGGAAGGGTTCGGTCCTCGCGGATTCAGATTCAGTTGGCTTCCTGCCATCCGGTGTGGAGCGCTTCTTCAATACCAAATCTCTTCATATCAACATTCGTCATTCGTCATTGATATGAAACATCTGGCGCATTGGCCATTTCCTTCTCCCAATGTAAAGCGTGCATCCCCAAAACGGCCATCTCAGCGCCGCCGACAGACCAATAGCCCTGAAAGGCTCAACAACATCATGCCGGTGATTCCTGGCTCAGGCACAACCCGGAGGGTGCCATCAACCCTGAAGAAGCTGCTGTTCCAAGCGAGTCCCGCACCCAGAATTGCGGCGGAGTAGTCGAATCTCGGAGTCCCGGAAAATGAGGTGAAATCCGCGACATTGAATACATCCCCAGCCACCGGCGAGTAACCTGAAAGCACAGGCGCTATCGTTCCATTGGCGGTGAATCCACCGGTGACATTGATGCGATCAATCAGCGCTGGGTTGATACCCGATATACCAGGTCGATACACTCCCGTGGACGCTAGATTCAATCCCGCATTGAGGTCGAGTGTGCCGATGCTTGAGATTGCGGTGGAGGTTCCAACGCTCAACTCGCCATTGACTGTCAGCCCGCCGTTGAAAACACCATCACCGCCTACGATCGCCCCCAACGCCACAGTCGTTACGGTATTGGATAGCGAGCCGTTGACCAGAAGCGTGCCGGCGCTCACCGTGGTGGGGCCCGTATAGGTGCTATTGCCCTGCAAGATCAGTCTGCCGACTCCAGTCTTGGTGATCCTCCCTGCCGTAGAGCCGCCGCCGTTGGCAATCACCCCACTGATCACAGTTTCGCCGGTGCCAGTCAGCGTCAGCGTGCGGCTGGTCGTGCTATCGGATAAATTGATATTGGTAAAAGTCAGAGTGCCGCTGGCGGAATTCGTGACAGTTCGATTGTTTGTCTGAGTGGTGGTGCCGGTAAACGTCAGATGATCGGTTCCTGAAAATGCAAGATTCCCGCCAAGTCTCACCGCGTTGGCGAGATTTCGAGAACCACCCACCGCTCGCAAGGTACCACCGTTCACTGTGAATCCACCCGTCCCCAAGGCCCTGTTGTGGCCAAGACTCAGCAGGCCCGCAGAAAGTGTCGTCACACCTGAATAAGTGTTATCACCGCTCAGAGTGAGTTCAGCCGTCGAAGATTTGGTCAAGCCATCGGCCCCCGTCCCGGTGCCGTCACGAATGACTGAAGAGATCAACACATTGCCCGTGCCAGCCAAGGTGAAGGTGTTGGTTTGGTTGTTGTCAGCCAAGGTCAAAAAGGGCCCGGAGAACGTGGTCAAGGCCGAGTTGTTGACCGTCAACGTTCGCGATCCGGTTTGCGCATAGCTGCCGCTCAGTGTGATCGCGGATGTTCCACTTATCGTGGAATTCGCTGTCTGGCTTAAACTGTTGGAGATCGCGATTGGTGCCGATGCGCGCAGTGTGCCGCCTGCCATGACGACCGTTCCGGTGCCGAACACCGAGCTGTTGCCGGCCTCGAGGACGCCCGCGCTGATCGTGGTGTTGCCGGTGTGGCTGTTTGTTCCTGACAGAATCCATAGACCGGAACCCGTTTTGCTGATCGATACCGTTCCGCTGCCATTGGAAATCGCACCGGACAATTGACCCGTTCCCGTGCCTGAAAGCGTCAGGGTCTTCGCGCCCGCCGCCGAAGCGGAAAGCGTGCCGGCGAAGTTCACTGATCCTGAGCCGTCTGCGACCAATGTTCCTCCCCCGGTCGAGCCAGCGAGAAAAATGGAGCGGTTTGTCGAATGACCGGTGCCCGTGTAGCGCAGCAGACCTCCGCTGGTTGTGTCGCCCAGACGGATGACCCCGCCCGCTCCGAGCGAGCTGACAGCGCCCGTGTTCGCCAGCGTGTTCGCCGCCACCTCACCCTGACGGATCGCCATCTCGCCTCCAAATGAATTGCTCGCAGTGAGATCGAGCCGCCCACCACCCGTCTTGATGAGCCCCCCCGAGCCGGAGATCACTCCCGAGATGACTGCGCGATCAGCGGTAGTCGCTGTGTTATCCGTCACAGAAATCGTGCGATTCAGAGCGCCCAATGAAAAATCATTGGTCCAGGTCACCACATCATTGGCCAAGGCAGATCCGAAGATGAGTGTTGCGCTCGAACCCAGGAAGTTGGCGGTGCTTCCCCACTCCGGCGTTCCGGTAAAACTTGTGATCGTAAGTGGTCCACCGTATGCCGAGAAACCACCCGAGCTTGTAAATCGCACATTGCCAGCCCCCACACCGAGTGAACGGGTGAACGTTCCCTGGGTCGCCAACTGACCTCCGCTGAAAGTGAGAACGGAGCTGGGTAAACTGACTCCGGAGCCGAGCGCCAGGACGCCACCGCTGACCGTGACATTGCCCGTGGTCGCCAGCGTGTTGAGAATGATGAGGGATCCGGAACCGGATTTGGTCAGGGCACGCGCTCCACCGGATTGAATCACCCCATTGGAGAAGGTGGTTGTATTGCTGATGTTGAGGGTGGCATTGGCTGCGAGAGTGATGGCTCCGGAAAACGTCATGGATTGCCCAGACAAGCCTATGTTTCCTCCAATGCTGACGGAGTTGGCAAAATTGCGGGCGCTGGCCGTGCTCAATGTTCCCCCATTCAATGCCAAAGCCCCGGATCCGAGGGCACTGTCATGGTTGGCGACAAGGGTGCCTGCACTCAGCGTTGTCCCTCCCGTATAGCTGTTGTTGCCGGAAATGGTCAGCGTGCCGGCCCCTATCTTCTGAAGCCCCCCTGATCCCGAAACCAGGGCGTTGAGGGCAATGCTTCGCGAGATCGCCGCGTCGATGTTCAGTTGAAAGCCCGCGTTGTCCACGGGTCCAGCGAAAGTCAGATTCCCCGCGCTTGCCCTCCAAGTTTGGGCGGCGGCAAGAATGAACGAGTTGTTTAGGGTTTGGGCCGCTGTGGAGGACTGAACAATCCCACCGCTTCCCGTCGTGATGGATGAGCCAGAAATGACGAAGGAGCCCGCTCCACTATTGAAGGCGAGCCCCGCGATGCTCCACGGCATGTCCACACTTGGAGTGAGGCGTGTGGAGCCTGCAAACATGACTGTCGCAGTCCCGTCATTGACCGGCACCACATCACCGGACCAATTCAGTGCGGTGGACCAGGAGTTATCACCTCCCCCGCCGTCCCAAAGGGACTGTCCGCTGGCCGATCCCATGGATAGGATCCCGACAAGCAACGACAAACCCGCAATGCGTCCACAGGATCTCTGACGAAATTCTTGCATGCGGCTGGGTGGGGGGCACGGGTCTGAAAATGGCCGGTCGTGGCGGGTTCAGATTCTTGAAACTGACTGATCGCCAGTCGCGTTTCTAGAACAGTTGAACCGCTGGACACACTTTCAGGGAGGCGAGTCACGTCAGAATCCGCCGGGAGCTATTGCCCCTTCTGAACACTCGTGCGACGACGGAATGCCATCAGCCCCAAAGCCGGCAACAGATAAAAGGCCGAGGTGGGTTCTGGAACGGTGGTGGGCGTTGGGATCAAGGTAACCGTTGTGCCTGATACCTGGGCGACCTTGACACCGGGGAGATTGTTGGGGTTTTCGCCCGGCTCTGTGCCGTATGTGCCCACGCGGGTGGTCCAGTTGTCTGACTCGAAACCAGAGGAACCCTGATTCGACATCACAATGCGATCCCACGTGGTGCCGGTGACACCAAAGAAATTGATGAAGGCATAGGCCTCGCTGCCATTTTGATTGGTGCGGGGGTTTCCGTAGTAGTCCGGCGAGGACGCCAACCTGGTAAGAAGCGAAGCCGTGGTGAACTGCGCAACGAGCGTGTTCCCTGAATAAAAGGTCAAGACATTGGCTGGATCACCAGCCGACCACCAAAGTCCGTAATAACCTTGGGAGGTGGAAAAAGTAATCGTCGTTGTCGGTGTGGCATTTGAGCCGCCTACGGATTGCGACTGCACAGGATAGCTTGAGCCCGAAGCACCGGCACCACCGTATTGGTCTGAGGCTTGAACATAGAACTGATCAATCGTACCAACCGTGGCGGAGTTGTTCGTCCAGGCATAGTTCGTTACCTTCGATCTCGCAGTGAGATTGTCGAAGGTCAATACCTTGGTGTTGGTCAAGGTAGAGTTGTAGGAATTGCTGTTTTCCGCATAGGTGACCACCAGCACAGCTTGGGCTGACGAGCTGGTGAGAAGAACTAGAGATGCGGCGGCGACAAGTGATTTGCGGAAGCCGGGCGTAGAAGCCCGCTCGCAAGCGGAAGTAGTGATTTGCATTGGGGGGGAGAGACGGGCGGCTCAATGGCTTAGGAATTGTTTCCTGTCAAACAAAAAAATTTCGGCAGATCCCGTTGAATCGAGCTCTTGAGCTTGGAATGCTCTTTCACTGACTGACTTGGACGCAGAAATGCAGGTCAGGAATTTGAACTCTGGCGACTGTTCCGGAGACGATCTCCGGCGCATTCGAAAGAGTCTTCGAAAGTCTGGTCGGGATCCTCGCGGACTCACGCTTTACCCGCTTCCTCTGAAAGGGGGCGTTGGTTCGAAGCTACTGTTCAAGAACCGGCGACTGACGATCAGTGATTATCAAAGACGTGATCGCTCGAGGGTTTCAGCGTGACAGGGAGAACCCGGCCGCCTATGTCGTGGCCAACGATGCGTGTGTGGACCATGCAGAAACCTGCCTCTCGATGGGGACTCTCTCTTCGTCCAGCGCGACGCGTCTCGCATCGATTGACATCTGGGCAAGCCACTCTATCCCCCGGAATTCGGCTCCTGGGGGGAGTGAAATTTCACCCCAATCCCTCTGGTATCCCCACGGTCAAATCTGAAAAAATGTCACGATGTGCAGCCTTCCCCCATTTACGTGACCCTTTGACTGCTGACTCGACACGGTTCATACCACCTACAACATCCTAACAAAGACAAGATACTTCCGCCCTATGAGAGCTTCATCACATACCAAAAGAGCCATTCGCAACCATCGCGCAGATCTTTCCATTCTCGTGACCTTGCTGAGCTTACCCTTGCTGGCGTTCCCCTTGCTTGCACAGGAATTCAGCACACTCACCCTCCAACAATCGACGAATCTGCAGGACTGGACGAATATCGAGATCACTCCGGACATCATCACGGCCAATGGCACTCTTCAGCTTCCCAACGAGAGCCCAGAACGGTTCTTTCGCTTGGAGCTATCCCTGAATGAAGTCATCACCCCCAGCATGGTACACATTCCCGGCGGCAGCTTCACCATGGGAAATTCCGTGAGCGAAGACACCCTCTCTGATGCTCCACCAGTCACCGTGAACGTCAGTGATTTTTTCATGGCCAAGCACGAGGTCACCACCGCTCTATGGCGATCCGTGCGCACATGGGGGCTTGCTCATGGTTATTCAGACTTAGGCGCGGGAGCCTTTAAAGGGGCGGAATATCCGATTCACAGCATCACTTGGTATGACATGGTTAAGTGGTGCAATGCGCTCAGCGAAATGCAGGGCCTCACGCCTGTCTATTCCGTCAACGATGAGGTCATGAAAACCGGAACCAGCGTGCCGACGGCGGAATGGTCTGCCAACGGCTACCGCCTTCCTACGGAGGCGGAATGGGAAAAGGCCGCTCGCGGTGGAGTCACGGACAAGCGCTTTGTGTGGGGTGACATCATCGTCCATTACCTCGCCAACTACTCCAGTCACGTTTCTCGCACCTACGATGTCAGCCCCACTCGCGGCACCCATCCGACCTACCTCACTCCGTTTCAGCCCTTTTCCTCACCGGTAGGCAGCTTCCCCGCCAATAGCTTCGGCCTTTTTGACATGGCGGGAAATAGCTGGGAGTTCTGCTGGGATCGCTATGGTGCTGCCAGCTATCAAGACGGCGCAACAGATCCGCGTGGTGCTGAGTCTGGCACAGGTCGGGTGTTGCGGGGTGGCAGCTGGAAAGACCGCGCCGACACCTGCCGCTTGGCCTTCCGGTTCGCCGCTAGCCCCACTGTTACAGACAACAGCCTTGGCTTCCGAGTGGCGCGCAGTGTTTCACCCTAACGCCGCAGCCAACCTTGCTTTTTTGAATCAGAACTCCTGCGCCCGCGACGCCCTCCTGGCCTTGCTTTTCTAGCTGCCACGCAAGTCGAGTCGCTCCGAAAGAGTCTATTGCTCAGCTCCCGCACGTTAGGAGGCCCGAAAGGGGTCCTCGCGAATTCATATTCAGTCAGCTCTCTGTCAGCCTGCGTGATGGATCCCCTCCCATCACGCATCCTTTTCGTTTCCAGTGTAGGGCCGACTGAAAGGTGGTCATTCGTCATTCGTCATTCAAGGGTCGGTGAATGCCGCTGACTGAACAAGCTCTTGGACCGCCTCCAACGACTTACAATCTGCTCCCGGTAGTCCTGGGTCCAGTCCCTCACTTCCGAACCGTCGCTTCCCATTTACTTCAATTTCCCAGAGTCGATCCGGCGATCTCTGCAATGAGGTGTTGTTCCAGTGTGTCGTAGGCCTTCTGAATCTCTGGCAAAATGCGTTCGGCCTCTGGCCAATCCACTTCGGATGCGAGGATTTCCATGGAGCTTGCGAGATTCCCGAGGGCATTGCCCCCCAGGGTGTAGGCGCTACCTTTGAGCGAGTGGGCATGAAGCCGGAGGTTCTCCAGATTTCTTTCCGCAACGCTTTCGGTGATCTCGCGAATCAGCAACGGGGTCTCCTCCAGAAACGCGCCACACACCTCGGCGATCAAACTGGAATCGAAGAGTAACCGCTCTCGGAGGCCATCCCGGTCAAAGTCTCTGTCTGGCTCTCGGGTGCGGGTCCCGACTGCTTCACCTGTCTCAGCTTCGGCCGGGGAGAGTTGGCGGTGAAGGGCCGCTGCGAGGGCCTCGCGACGGACAGGCTTCGCGACATAATCATTCATGCCCACCGCCAGGCAGCGCTGACGGTCTTCTTCGCGAACATGCGCGGTCATGGCCACGATCGGAACGGAGGGATCGAGGGCTGAGGACTGGCCCGAGCGGATTCGGCGGGTGGCTTCGAGGCCGTCCATCACGGGCATTTGAGCATCCATCAGGACGAGATCGTAGCGAGTGGTCGACAGGGCTTGAATGGCGGCCTCGCCGTTGGAGGCAACTTCGGCCTGCGCCCCAAAGATCTTGAGAATTCCGAGAGCCACCAGTTGATTGACCGGATTATCCTCGACGAGCAGAACGCGGGTGTCAGGAGGAACTGCGTAGTTCTCCAGAGGGGGCTCGGTCGCCGCAGTTGCGACGGCATAAGCCGGTTCCGCCTTGAGAACCGAAGTGAGCAGGTCGTAAAGGCGGGGTGCGGAGATGGGCTTGGGAAGTGAGCCAGCAAATCCCGCCGCGCGTGGGCTTCCGGCTCGCGGAGCGATCTCCAGGGAGGACAGCAGAATCAACCGCGTTCCGACCAGTTCTGCATCGTCGTTGATGACATGCGCGAGAGCTTCGCCATCCATTCCCGGCATCTGCATATCGACAAGGGCCGCATCAAAGATGAGTCCATTGCGGCATGCGCTTCTCAGCACGGCGAGGGCGGCTGGGCCGTCGGGGGCCTCGGATGTTTCGACACCCCAAGAGGCAAGCTGGCGGCGCAAGACTTCCCGATTGGTCGCATTGTCGTCCACGATCAAGATGCGAAATCCCTTGAGGGAATCCAGTGGCGGGAGGTCCGGAGCCCCGCGGTCCCGCTCAAGCTCGATTCGGAACCAGAAGGTAGAACCCCTGCCGAACGTGCTTTCCACGCCCATTTCCCCACCCATCAGATCGATGAGTTGACGGCAAATCGCAAGCCCCAAGCCCGTCCCGCCGAAGCGCCGCGTCGTTGAGGTATCGGCCTGTGTGAACTTATCAAAGATCTGGGAGAGCTTCTGGCTGGGGATCCCAATGCCCGTGTCACGGACGGAGACGTGGAGGCCGACTTTCTGATCCGTCACAGAGCACGCCGCAATATAAACTTCGATCTCACCCTCGTCTGTAAACTTGAGGGCATTGCCAACGAGGTTCGTGAGGATCTGCTGAATGCGCCCAACATCTCCAAAAAGGTGGCGGGGCATTTCGGGATCGGCGGCACAAAGGAATTCGAGGTTCTTGTGCTGAGCCTGGACTGCGAAACAGCCGTTGAGAGCTTCGATCACTTGGTTCAAGTCGAACGGGGTGATCTCAAGGTCCATCTTGCCGGCCTCGATCTTCGAGAAGTCCAGGAGGTCGTTGAGCAGTCGGAGCAGAGACTCGGCACTTGTCTGAACGACCTCCGCGTAGCGGCGTTGATCGGCGTCCAGCGTCGTGTCCAGAAGCAGACCGGTCATGCCCATGACGCCGTTCATTGGCGTGCGGATTTCATGGCTCATGTTCGCGAGAAACTCGCTTTTCGCGCGGCTGCCGGCCTCGGCCCGTGCTGCGAGTTCGGTCGCGCGCTGAGTCGCTGCCTCCAGTTGTTGATTCGTCTGGCGCAAGGTGGCCTCGCTTTCCTTTCGCGCCGTGATGTCCTCCGTGAACATGATGATGCCGCCGATCTCTCCGTCGGGTTGTTGCCAGGGCCGGATGGCCCAGGCGGTGTATCGGCGAGACCCGTCGCTTCGCAAGAACACATCCTCCTTCCGATGCTCGCTTTCGCCCGCGAGGCAACGCTGATGAATCTCCCGCCATTCATAATTGACCTCGGGAAAAACCTCGTAGTGGCTGCGGCCGATCACCTGGTCCCCATTCAGGTTGTAGTCCGAAAGCCATCGGGATGAGCAGGCGAGATAACGCATCTCGCGATCAAACATCGCAATCGCCGCAGGAGCGTTGTCGACAAAAACGCGAAGCCTCACCTGCTGCTCACGAACAAGCTCTTCGGCCTTCTTGCGCTTCGATAGATCCTGGACCAGGGTCCAAAGAACGGCGCTGCCGTCGGATTTGACGATGCGGAAACCGGTCATCGAGACGGGGAACATCTCCGAGTTCTTGCAACGAAGCGTGCACTCCGCCGGGCCGAAGTTCTCCTCCGCCTCCACCCGCTCCAGCGGGACCCAGGATTCTCCGGCGATGTCTCGCAGGGAGAGGTTCAGGAACTCGTCGCGCGAGTAGCCGAGAAACATCGAGAGGGCGGAATTGGTCTGCAGAAGCCTTCCGGAGCCGCCGCAGCTCAGCGCGATGCCGATCGGGGCCGATTCGAAAAGATCGCGAAACGTCTTTTCGCTGTCTGCCAGCTCACCGGTTCGACGCGTGATCTCTTCCTCAAGACGCATCTGATACCCCTCCATGGAAAGTATCATCTCCTGCTCCGCGCGATTCCTTTCACGGATCGCCCGGACAAGCGCCAGCCAGAAGCCCAGGAGCATGATGAGGAGAAACGCAAGCGCAGTCAGCAGGAGGGTGTTGCGATCCTGGCGGACCTCGGCGCCTGAGGCGATGCGCCCTTTGAGGCCTTCCTGGAGTTTGGTAATGCCGTCGCGGTAGAGCTTCTTCTGTTGGCTGTAGTTGTCGCTGTCGAGGATGCTCCTGGCTTTCTCTGAATCGTTCTTGGCGAGGGAGGCAAAGGCATTGACCTCCATTTCGACGAGTTGGGCATTGGCTGCGTCCGTCTCCGTCAGAAACTGATTGAGCAGACCGGGCTCCAGCCGGCTGGCTTCACGGATGATGGCATCGAGTTGAGGTTCGTGAATCTCGTAGCGGTGTTCCCAATCCATATCTCCCGTCGCCACCGCCATCCGCGCGGACATCGTCAGGACCTCATCCAGCAACAGGATCTGGCCGGACAGATCCTGAAGCCGGAGACCTGTCGAGATCTGCCTGGAGCTTTCCTGATTGTTGGACCAGAACATCCACCCGATTCCGATGAGGGCTGCTGCGGAAATGGATGGGCCGAGAATGAGAAAGACAGCCAGGCGAAAGCGACTCGCAGCTTCAGACCGACCCCGCGGGTTGTCCTTCTCAGGACCGGAATGGATGGATCTGCGCGGGAGCATGCTCCCCGCGCTCTTCACGGTGCTGACGATTGCGGCAAGTCCGATCGCCGACAGCAGGACGAGCACGATCGGCACGGTTGCATGAAGCCAGACGTCGGTGCGCCACTTGCTCGCATTGCGATCGATGGCAAAGACCATCCGCACAGGTTCGCCCGGGAGCTCTTGGATCGGCTGGAAAGCACTCACCCACGTTCCCCAGCGATCAGAGAATGGCCCCACCGTGATTCCTCCGCTGGCATCGCCGGAGAACAGGGCAGCCGCCAGTGGCGGAACATCCGTGTAGATCTGCCCAGCCGGGGATTCATTGCTGCTTCCGGCGAGTTCGGAATCCGCGTAGAAGAACACGGCTCCATCGCTCTTCTGTCCAAGGAGGTAAACAAAGCGTGCGCCCTCGACGGATGCCCGCACTTGATCCAGTCTGGCCTTGAGGCGCACATAGGCGGGATTCCCGAGATCGGCTGAGGTTCCCGAGAGCTTCTCGATATCAGCCGAACTGAACGACAGGGCTGCCGTCTTGGCTTCTCCGAGAAATTGCCCGCGCATTCCTTCGTCGGCCTGCCGGACGAAGAACCATGAAATCAAAAGGAATCCAGCCAACAGGCAAAGACTCACAATCCACAAGCGCAGAGGCGACAGAAGTGGAGTGATGCCTCTCGACTCGCTCGGGATGCTTTCCATATATCTGGTTCTAGCCAATAAGGCTCACGGTGCTGCGGGATTCGTGATAGCCAGCCCGGACTGCTCCAGGAGGCGGTGGAAAAGGGAGGATGAAGAAGTGAAAAGTGCCGGGAATGCGGAGTCAGCGGGCGCGAATCGCAAACTTGGCGAAGCCCTGTCTGGCGGGGCCGCAGGCAAAGCAGTTAGCAGGGACGAACAACGCAACGCAACGGCCGGGTGGCGGATGCCCTTGCTGGTTCTAGCCCTCGGATTCATTCACCGCGAGAGTAGCTTTTCGATCCGCTTTGCAAAGATTTTTTGGCGGCGGCTTCCTGCTTGTCAGAAGGGTTCGAAACTGACACTCTTGCCATCGTTTGGCCGTTCACGCCGCTCATGATTGACGCCACCGATGAAACTTCCAGGTCGTCTGCCTCACTTTGGATTGGTTGGAGCTCCGTTTACTTCGCACAATTCGCATTCCTGCTGTTTGAAAGCACCGGGCTGAACCTGGCATTCTGTGTGATCTATTTCCCGCTGTTGATTGCAGGGATATTGGGAGCCTTGGTCACGCTTAGGCGCCGTGAGGACTCTCCTTCTGCCATGATCCTGTTGGCGATTAGCTTCTTGTTGATGGCATCCTTTGCGCATGGTCAAATGAGGTCCTGGCACATGCAACGCGAACACCCTTCTCGTAACGCGATCCGATCAGCCCGTCCCTCGTCTTGATCATCGAGGCGCTTTACTCGATCGAGGTATCACCTTGCACCTCCTCGGCGCTCTCAAGAGGGCTGGAACACAAGCGAACGAACCTATGCCCTTTGGGAGGAAACATCTAGTTAGGAGGATGGGTCCGGGAATGCGCCCTTTCCTCCCCGATTATCTTTTGTCAAAATAGTCGATGAGCCCATAGGCCCGTTCGTTGATGCGTTTCATCGAGTCGAGCAGCGGCGTGTAGGGTTCGTAGCGGTTGCTGAGAATGCCCTTGTTGGAGTCCTGATTGGAGGGATCGGAACGGGTGTCGGATGG
>JAIYDT010000501.1 GCA_027487355.1 Verrucomicrobiaceae bacterium | reverse complement strand
GTGCGACGGCGATTCTTCGCAGTGAAAAGCGCCTTTTCAAAAAGGTGCTGAGCCTGAATCCACCGACGGAACATGCCCCGCACTGGGCCGGGGATGGAGTGAAGGAAAAGCCCCCTGTGGGCACCGGCGAGAAAGCCTGGTGGGCCCGACAGATCATCAGTCTGATTCCCTTGTGCGACTGGCCCGGGATGCTCGGCTGCAAGGAAGAGGAGCTTTTCTCGATGCCGCTCGATCCCGATTGGGCGGAAGTCATCGTGCTGGGTTGGATCGACTCCGCCATGCGCTGGCCCGCAAAGGCGATGCCGGAGCGCTTGATTCCGATGATCCTGGAGCTGAAGAACTTCCCCGCAGCGGGTCCTCGCCATGTGATCATTTCAAAACTGCTCGAGACAATGGAGCCGCTGCCGCGTCATCGGATGCTGGACCTTCTCGGACCGCAGATGGAGGATCCTGAATTCGTCGCGCTGCTCACCTGCAAGCCTGAACCACCGCCACCGGGTGCGGGCTCCGTGGCCCTCGCGATCCTTGATCGTCTGTTTCTTGGCGGCGGCAACGTGATCGAGCGTCATCAGGCCCGTTTGCTTGCGCGCTGTGTGCCGTATCCTGAAATCCCGACCCGCCTGATCGCGATGTCGCGACTCCCCGATCTCACTCCGGCCGCTGAGGAATTCGCACGCGCCCTGGAATTCCGTCAGGCACTTTTCCTCCAACTCACCTCTTCTCCCACATGAACGCCACAGTACTCCGCCAGCATGCCGAGATCGCCCACGCGGCCGAACTTGCCGCCCTTGCGGCTCACGACGACCGCCCGCGCCCTCCGAAATGGAAGCTCTCACCCTGGGCGGTGACGGACTATCTGTTAGGCGGCACCTTGGCGGATGGAACCGTCATCAGTCCGAAGTATGTCGGCGACCGCCGGATCATCGAAGTGGCGGTGGCCACCTTGGCGACCGATCGCGCGTTGCTGCTGTTAGGCGTCCCAGGCACCGCCAAAAGCTGGGTGTCCGAGCATCTGGCCGCTGCCATCTCCGGCGATTCCACGCGTCTGATCCAGGGCACGGCCGGGACGAGCGAGGAGTCGCTTCGTTACAACTGGAACTATGCCATGCTGCTTGCAAAAGGACCGTCCGAGGAGGCTCTGGTCCCGGGGCCGATGTTCCGGTCGATGCAGGACGGCAGACTGTGCCGGATCGAGGAGCTGACCCGAATTCCGGCCGAGGTGCAGGACACGCTGATCACGATGCTTTCCGAAAAAGTCCTCCCAATCCCCGAGCTGTCCACCGAGATTCAGGCGACCGAGGGCTTCAACGTCATCGCCACCGCAAACAGCCGGGATCGCGGCGTGAACGAGCTCTCCAGCGCCCTGCAGCGCCGCTTCAATACGGTCGTGCTGCCGCTTCCCTCGTCGCTGGAGGATGAAGTCGAAATTGTCCGCACCCGGGTGGGCTCGATGTCGAAGGCGCTCGCGCTGCCTGCCGAGCCGCCTGCCCTGGAGGAGATTCGCCGGGTGGTCACCATCTTCCGGGAACTCCGCTCCGGTGCCACGGAGGATGGCAAGGCGAAGGTCAAGTCTCCTTCTGGCACGCTGAGCACCGCGGAGGCGATCTCGGTCATGACCAACGGACTCTCGCTGGCCGGTCATTTCGGCGACGGCAAGCTCACCGCCCACGATCTCGCGTCCGGCATGATCGGTGCCATCATCAAGGACCCGTCGCAGGATCCGGTGGTGTTCAAGGAGTACCTCGAAACCGTCGTGAAGGAGCGCGACGGCTGGAAGGACCTCTATCGCGCTTGCAAGGACCAGCTCTGATGATCGATGTCATGAACGAAAGCCTTTTTGGAATCCTCAATTCCTCGAAGTCGGTGGATTATGCAGCCGCGTCGCTCGCATTCATCCGCACCGGCGACGCGTGCGATCTTCCGCCGGTGCCATATCCTCAACACGGCTACGATTTGAACCCGATCTGGGACCTGCTTGCAGGCGCGACCGATTGGGGAGTGGAAGAGACACGCATGGCGGAGATCGCTGTGGATTCGGCTGTTCGCTTCCACAGGGTCTCTCATGCGGGCGGTCCGCTCCGCCGATTGCTTGGAGACCTCACTCGGAATTGGGATGAATCCCGAGTTTCCACAGAGCTGGTCCTTGTGACCCTGCTGGAACGCCACAAGGCCACTGCGGAGACAATCGAAGCGATCGTCGAATCCGACTACAGCGGAAGGAGAACCTGGGGGCTGGCAAGCGATGAGAAAGCTTCTGGTCCAACCTTTGCCTCGCCATTGGAAGGAATGCTCTTCGGGTCGGACGACGCGGCCCTGGCCCCATTGCTTTGGAGTGCTCACTCAAGCTCGAGATTCGTCGAACTGATTGCCCGATTCAGGCCCGAGGTGATCAGGATCTGGTGGTCCCGGAAAGGTTCCGCACGGATCCACTCGGCGCATTGGACCTGGCGCGAGATCATCCGGTTCACGGATCGATTTGATGCTGAGTTTCTCGATTGCCTGAAGCACCACGTCCCGGCCTCGGATCGCTTCCTTTTGCTGCTGAGGCTCCGGGAACTAAGGGGCGGATACGAGGACCTGCTTACCGACGCCGCGAGAATTCCCGAATCACTTCAAACTGCTCACGCTCTCACCTGGCTGCTTGATCGGCATCCTGAAGAAGTCATCGACCGCATGACTACAGCAGTGAAGGCGAAAGCTCTCAAGGGAGCAAGGTTGGCTTCCTCCATTGAACCCTACCAAAGGTTGTTCGATCTTGTGGTTCGCGACTGGAATCTGAATGGACGTGCCCTCTTTGAATCCCTGCGTGAGGGCGATTGTGAGGACCTTGAACTGAGGGCCATCTCCGAGACTCTGGCACACTTGCCATCCTCTGTCGAAAAGGCAGCGGACATCATCGCCTGCCTTGCAGGGAGGTCAGCTGATGACACCTCGTCGCGCTGGGATGTGCTGGAGTTGTGGCTCAAGGACAATCCCTGCGATCCACAGGAACTCCGAGTCTATGAGGAGGCGTTCTGGAAGATGCTCGGAAATCCTTCAGGCAAACTCCGCAACCATGGGGCGAAGCTGCTGCTGGCCTTGTCCATCAACACCTCGATCGAGAAGGCCATTTCCCTGCTCACGAGTGGAAGGGCGGATCAGAAGCTGGGAGCGATCACGCTCTTGCTGGGCATTCAAGATCCGAAGGCGCTGGAAGCGTTGAAATCGGCGCTGGTTTCGGAGACGGGTGAGAAGGTGAGAGCCGCACTCCATCTTGCCCTCAAGACAGCGGGGGTGGAGACCGAAGCGCAGATACTGGGCGCTGTTCCGTCAATGAGCTACGAGGATCTCATTTCAGGACTGCCAAAGGGGATGAAGCTCCCGAAGTGTGACTGGTTGGACTTGGGCAAGCTCCCTGGGCTTCGCGCCGTAAATGGGAGTGAGTTCACCGAATCCACCATCACTGCGCTCATCGCCAAGCAATCCAAATACAAGGAGATCGGTGCGGCCCCTGACATCCTGCCCCTCCTCAGCCACATCGACCGCGAGAGATCGGGTTCCTTCGCGCTGACACTCGTCGAGGGCTTTCTCCATTCCGGGCAGGCGGCCACGGATCGTTGGGCGCTCGCGCTTGGCGGCCTGTTAGGTGACAACCGCATGATCACGCTCCTCTTGTCGCGGATTCCCGACTGGTGCGAGAACTCCCGGCACAAGCTTGCGGAGTATGCGGCCCAGGCGATTTCCCTGCTTCCTGGAAACGAGCCATTGATGGTGTTGGACACCCTTTCCAACCGCTATCGGAGCAAGTTCAAGAACGTCGGAAAGGCCTGTGCCGAGGCCTTCAACGCGGCCGCGACCGCACGCGGCATCACGACGGATGAACTCGGCGATCTGGTGGTGCCGGATTTCGGATTCGATGCCGATGGGATCCGCAGGTTCGATTGGGAGGGAGATGGCGTGAGCGCCGAGTTGGGAGCGGATTTCAAGCTCACCTGGTTCGATCCGATCACTGACAAGTCATGGAAAGCCCTTCCTGCGAGTGCGCCTGAGTCGATCAAGACCGAGGTCAAGACGCTGGTCAAATTGTTGCGGGAAGCCGTGAAGGGTCAGACTGCACGGTTGGAAATGACGCTCGTCCGGCAACGCCGCTGGCCTGTCGGGCGGTGGCGTGAGCTTTTCGAGAATCATCCGCTGCTCCGATCGTTTGCCAGCAGCCTGGTGTGGGGCGTTTACGACGAAAACGGCGCTCTGCTCCGCACTTTCCGGCGATATCCGAACGGACTGTTGGCGGATGCTTCGGGGGCCCTGGAGGAGCTTCCCGAGACGGATGCGAAGATCGGCATGGCGCATCCGCTGGAGATGGAGGATGCGGCTCTC